>JAHFOZ010000461.1 GCA_023261405.1 Planctomycetota bacterium | reverse complement strand
ACCCCGGCTCCGTGGGGGTGGTGACCCGGCTCTCGGGTGAGTTCTCCCCGGAGGGCAAGCTTGCCGAGCCCCACCAGCGCGGCGTCCAGAAGGACGTCCTCCAGCCCGGCCTCTACTACCTGAACCCCAGGGAGTTCAAGGTTGAGCAGGTCTGGGTGGGCTACGCCGAGATCACCCTGCAGGACGTCTCGTTCCCGTCGAAGGATGGCTTTACGATCCAGCTCGATATCTCCGTGGTGTGGGGCCTCCTCCCGAAGGACGCCCCCATAGTCATCAACAGCTTCGGGAACACCCAGGCCGTGGTGGACAAGATCATCCGGCCGCAGATCGAGTCGATCTGCCGCATCGAGGGCTCGAAGTACGGTGCGAAGGACTTCATCGAGGGGACGTCGCGCGAGCTCTTCCAGAGGACCTTCACCGAGCAGCTCGTCCACGAGGCCAAGGTCCGCAACCTCGACGTGATCCTGGGGCTGGTGCGCGACATCACCGTGCCCATCGAACTCCGCGAGCCGATCCAGAAGGCCAAGATCGCCGCGGAGGAGCAGCTCACCAAGGAGGAGCAGCGCAAGACCCAGGTGATCCAGAACGAGCTGGAGGAGCTCAAATCGGAGGTGCTCAAGGGCGTCCGCGAGGTGGCGGCGGAGACCGAGAAGATGGTCGCCTCCATCAAGGCCGAGGGCGAGCGCAAGGTGACCTCCCTCCGGGGCGAGAAGGAAGTGGCGGTGGCCGAGATCCAGCGCCAGGTGGCCGAGCTCAAGGCCGAGCGCGAGCGCATCCTCGGCCAGGCGGAGGCCGACGTGATCGAGCTCAAGCAGAAGGCCGAGGCCGACCGCTTCCAGAAGAACGTGCAGGCGATCGGCGACCCGGAGGCTTACGCGAACTACATCTTCGCCACCAAGCTGTCGGACGACCTCCGGATCTACCTCCGGTACGCGGGCCCGGGGACCTTCTGGACGGACCTGCCGCCGGGGGCGAGGGCGCTCGAGGAGGCCGCGGCCCGGAAGATCCTGGAGCGCGAGCAGAAGGAGGAGCGGAAGAAGTGACCCGACCGGGACCGAGGCGTCACGAGGGCGAGGCGATCGGCGACTACGTGCTGTCGAAGTTCGTGGAGGCCGGTCCCGCGCTCGAGGTCTGGGAGGCGGAGCATCGGGACGCCCCGGACCGCCGGGTCCGCTTCGAGTTCCCCGCCCCGGGCGCCGGGTCTCCGCTGGCCGCGAAACCGGATCTGTTCCGGGATCTCGATCATCCCAACGTCGAGAAGCTCGAGGCCTTCGATCTTGGCGCAGAGGTTCCCTGGCTCCGCTGGGAGGCGGGACCCGGGGAGCTGCTGGGAGACCGGCTCCGGCGCGGGCCGTTGCGCGCCCACGAAGTCCACGGCCTGGTCCGCCAGGCCCTGCAGGCGCTCGCGTACGCCCGCCGGAAGGGTCTCTCCGTCTCGCTGGACGAGCGCGAGATCGGGATCGACGGGGCGGGCCGCGCCCGGTTCAGGCCCGGGGTGACGGAGCGGCCGGTCCCGGCGTCCGAAGATCCGGCCCGCAGCGTCCCTCCCGAAGTGTCGATGGGCGGGCGCCGGGACGGGATGTGCGACCTCTACGATCTCGGGGTGCTTGTCCATCGCGTGGCGCAGCCTGGGACGATCCCCCCGACGGGGAGCCCCACCGGACTCGGCCCCGCGTGGGACCGCTTCGCGGCGCGGCTCAGGGCCCCGCGCGGCGAGAGGATCCCGACGCCGGAGGCGGCGCTCGAGGAACTCCCGGCGGACGTCTCCCGTCCCCTCCCGTCCTGGCTCGCCGGGCCGTTCTTCATCGTGGGCGTGTTCCTGGTGTCGTACGTGGCCCTCGGCTTCAGGCCACTCCCTCCGTCACTCAAGATCCTGACGGGAATCGCGGGCTTTCTGGTGGCCGGAATGTCGGGCCGGGCCATCCGGCATCCGTGGCCGAGCGCGTTCTTCTGGGGCGGCCTGTTCTGGGCTTATTCCGTGAGGATGCTCGGGCCCTGGCCGATGCTCGGGGCCCTCACGTTGGCGCTGGCGGCAGGGGTCGTGTACGTGCGCCGAGTCCGGGGAGATCTCAAGTAGGCTTCGGCGCGCCCAGCACGTCGGCCACGCGCTCCATGAGGAGCCTGTCGTTCACAGGCTTCACGAGCACGTATCGTGCCCCGGACCGGAACGCGTTCATCACCGCCTGAGGTCCCGTGTGGCCCGCCAGGACGATGATCGGCACCGAGGTCACCGTCCGCAGGCGCGTGCAGTGGGAAAGCCCCTGCTCCGTCTCAAGCCCCACGTCGAGCAGGATCGCCGTGGGGTTGTGCTTCTCCACCGTCTCGCGGATCTCGGCCGTGCTCTGAGCCTCGTCCGCGGTGAAGCCGGCCGTCCGCACCAGCGCGGCCAGCGGTCGCGAGGACTGCTCTCCGTCGCTCAGGATGAGGAGCCGCCTGTCCCGCCCGGCCGCCCGGACCGTCGTCAGGCCGCCCCGGCGGCGGACGGCGGTCTCGCCATGGGAATCCTGGATCTCGAGCGCGCCGCGCTGGACGAGGCGGTAGAGCGTCTCGAGGACCTTGAAGCGCGGCAGGCCCGACTCGTCGATCAGGCGCCCCACCGATCGCTTCCCGTCGATGAGCGGGAGGACCGCCCGGAGCGCCAGGGCCTCCGGCTGTTCCGGGTCGGGCGGCACGGGGATTTCCCGGGCCCGCTTGGGGACCATCTGGACGTCCGGGATCACCTTCTGGATCTGCGCGAGCTCGTCCGCGAGGCGCGAGGCCTCGAGCATCACGAAGGTCACGTCCGCGTCGAGATCCAGCTCCTCGGGGGGGAGTTCGCGGCCGCGCGCCGGTGCTCCGTGGGTCCCCGTGAACTCGAACGACGCGGTGGTCCAGGTGAAGAGCTCGTAGATCTCCTCGGCGATCTGGTCCTTGAGCGTCGCCTCCACCTCTTCGCGGGAGACGAGGCCCATGCGGACGAGGTGGATCCCGAGGTGGCCGCCCGAGCGGCGGCTCTCGTTCAGCGCCTCGTCGACCTGAGGCCGGGTGACCTTTCCCCGGCGGATCAGCAGCTCGCCGAGGCGGGGCTCGTTGCGGCCCCCGGAGTGGACGAGCCGCATCCCGGTGGAGCTGAACTGGACCGTCTTGCGGTTCAAGTTCTGCGTGACCGTGAGCAGGCCCTCGGACTTGCTCATGGAGAGGAGTTGCAGCAGGTTCGCGATGCCCACCGCGTCCACGTCGCCCCGGATCTTGCCCATCGGATCGCAGGGGAGTATAGCGAAGCGTCCCCCGCAAGGCCACCTCCGCGGGGTCCGCATTTTTTCTTTACAGGCGCGGCGCGCCGGTGCTATAAGGCCGGGACGCTGGGTGGGGCATCGGTAATTCGAATGAGCAGCCCGATCTGAGATTCTCTCCGTCGAAGGGACGCAACAATGGTCAACGCCACAGCCGTGCCGCAGATCTCGAAAAAACCGGATGTCGCCCGTGCGCTCGAAGAGGGGGAGGGCGTCCTGCGGCTCGCCCCCTGCTGGGTGCCGCGCTCGTTCCTCACGCCCGGCCGGCGGCTCAAGCTCCACCCGGACGACTACTACGCGCTCGGCGCCCACCGGGGCGGCATCGACGAGCGTTGGCTCGCCTCCACCACCGAGGCCGCGAACGACAACCGCGCCGACGACGAGGGCCTGAGCTACGTCGTGAACGCCGGGGGCCGCTTCACGCTCCGCGAGGCCGTGAAGGCCGAGGGCAGGCGCCTCGTGGGCCCCGCCATCTGGGGGAAGTACAAGCGCTGGCCGGTCTACTCCAAGTTCTTCGACAACCTGGGCCCCATCCCCTGCCACATGCACCAGGATGATGAGCAGGCCAAGGCGGTAGGCCGGCAAGGCAAGCCCGAGTCCTACTACTTCCCGCCGCAGCTCAACAACACCGGCAACAACTTCCCGCACACCTACTACGGCCTCGAGCCCGGCACCACCCGCGACGACGTCCGGCGCTGCCTGGCGAACTGGAACATCGGCGACAACGGGATGCTCGACCTCTGCAAGGCCTACCGGCTCAAGCCGGGCACCGGCTGGCTCATCCCGCCGCGAGTCCTCCACGCCCCCGGGTCGATCCTGACCTATGAGCCCCAGTGGGGGAGCGACGTCTTCGCGATGTTCCAGTCCATGGTCGAGTGCCGCTGCGTCCCCTGGGCGCTCCTCGTCAAGGACGTGCCGCGCTCGAAGCAGAAGGACCTTGACTACCTCGTCGAGC
>JAHFOZ010000460.1 GCA_023261405.1 Planctomycetota bacterium | reverse complement strand
GGCCTTCGCCATCGGCGCGAACCACGTCTCGACCACCATGGGGACGCTGGTGGGCGGCGGGATCATGGACATCGGGCTGGCGACCCTCGCGGGCGGCGTGGGGATGGGCGCCGGCGCGCTCCTCCTCGGCGGCCGGGTCCTCGAGACCGTGGGGAAGGGCATCACCGAGCTCTGCCACGTCCGCGCCCTCTCGGTCGGCATGGTGGCCTCCACGGGCCTCCTCGTGGCCAGCCTCTGCGGCGCCCCGGTGAGCGGGGCCTGCCTCGTGACCATGGGCGTCATCGGGTTCAGCCTCGCCACCCGAGGGATGGGCATCACCGCGGAGAACAAGAACGTCCGGAAGATCGTGATCCTCTGGGCCACGACCCCGGTCGTCGCCATCGCATTTACCTATGCCCTGGGCGCGCTGATCGGGATATAATCCGCGACCTCGCCATGACGAAATCCTGGAAAGAAAAACTGGGCGACGCGATCCCGGCCGAGCTCGGCCGCGAGATCGACATCTTCGAGACCGAGATCGGCCTCCGCAAGCAGGGCAAGATCGACGAGAAGGTCTTCGCCGAGACGCGCCTGCGCCGCGGCGCCTACGGCCAGCGCTACGACAACGGCCAGCGCAACGACGGCCTGAAGACCCAGGCGCTCCAGTATCCGTCCGGCGACCTCACCAAGGGACCCGTCACCTTCTGGGACGCCCCGGGGATGCAGCGGATCAAGATCCCCTACGGCGGCCTGGGCCCGGAGCAGCTCGAGGTCCTCGCCGACCTGGCCGAGGAGTACGCCGACGGCATCCTCCACGTGACCACGCGGCAGGACATCCAGCTCCACTACGTCCAGATCGACGACACCCCCTCGCTCTTCCGCCGCCTCGCGGCCGTGGGGATCACCACGCGCGAGGCCTGCGGCAACACCGTGCGCAACGTCACGGGCTGTCCGCTCGCCGGCGTCTGCCGCGACGAGTCGTTCGACATCACCCCCTACGCGAAGGGGTGCGCGAAGTTCCTGCTCGGCCACCGCGACACCCAGAGCTTCGGCCGGAAATTCAAGGTGGCGTTCTCCGGCTGCGCCCAGCACGCCTGCGGCCTGGCCATCATGCACGACGTCGGGGCGGTCGCGCGCGTGAAGGACGGGAAGCGCGGCTTCGAATTCTACGTGGGCGGCGGCCTGGGCTCGGTCCCCAACCAGGCCAGGCTCTTCGACGCCTTCCTGCCCGAGGAGGAGCTCCTCCCGGTCTCGCAGGCCATCTCCCGCGTCTTCGCGCGGATGGGCGAGAAGAAGAACCGCAACACCGCGCGCCTCAAATTCCTCGTCAACAAGCTCGGCCTCGAGGAGTTCAAGCGGATCGTCCTGGAGGAGCGAAGGACCCTCCCGGGCGACCCGGCGTGGACCGCCTTCCTCGAGGATCTCCGCGTCACGGACGAGAAGCCCGCCCGTGCGGGTCTGCCCTTGAATGGCCAGCCCCGTACCGCGGGCTTCGACGAGTGGCGAAAGACCAACGTCACCCCGCAGCGCCAGCCCGGCTATGCCGCCGTCACCGTCACGTTCCCGCTGGGCGACTTCACGCCCGGCCAGTCGCGCGCCCTCGCCGACCTCGTCCGGAAGTACTCCGGCGCCCCGCTGCGCCTCACGGTCGAGCAGAACGCGGTCGTCCGCTGGGTGAGCGAGGCCGACCTGCCCGCTTTCTACGCGGACCTGAAGGCCGCGGGCCTCGGCGAGCCGGGGGCCGGGTCGATCGTGGACATCACCGCCTGCCCGGGGACGGATACCTGCAAGCTGGGCATCTCCTCCTCGCGCGGCCTGGCCGGCGAGCTCCGCACGCGCCTGGCGGCCCGCGCGGTGACGATGGACCAGGCGGTCCGCGACCTCAGGATCAAGGTGAGCGGCTGCTTCAACTCCTGCGGGCAGCACCACATCTCGGACCTCGGCTTCTACGGCGTGAGCCGGAAGAAGGGGAACTTCACGGTCCCGCACTTCCAGGTGCTCGTGGGCGGCCAGTTCCAGAACAACGCCGGCTCCTACGGGCTGGCGATCATCGCGATCCCCTCGAAGCGCATCCCCGAGGTGGTCGACCGGATGACGGAGCGCTTCCTGGCCGAGCGTCAGAAGGGCGAGAGCTTCCAGGCCTGGATCAAGCGCACGGGCAAGGGGAAGATCCGCGCGATGCTGGAGGACCTGGCCGAGATCCCGCTGCGCGAGAAGGACCGCTCGTTCTACTCCGACTGGCGCGACCCGCGCGAGTACTCGGTGGGCGACATGGGCGTGGGCGAGTGCGCCGGCGAGGTGGTCTCGAGCCTCGACTTCGGCCTCGCCGCCGCCGAGCGCGAGGCCTTCGAGGCGCAGCTCGACCTCGACGAGGGGCGCGCGGGCGCGGCGGCGGGGAAGGCGGTCCACGCGATGCTCACGGCGGCGGTCGAGCTCGTCCGCACCCAGAACTACGACGCGAGCGACAAGCCCCTGGAGGTCGTCCGAGAGTTCCGCGAGCGGTTCTACGACACGAAGCTCTTCTGGGATCCGTTCGCCGGCGGCAAGTTCGCGCAGTACTTCTTCCACGCGGTCGAGAGCCCGCTGCAGGACCCGGCGCCCGACGCGGTGCACCGCCTGGTCGAGGAGTCGCAGCTCTTCATCGAGGCGGCCCACAGCTGCCGGCTCAAGATGGCCCAGGGCGGTTTGAAGACCTGAGCGGGCCTTCGGCGACCCGCGAGCTTGAAATGAACCACAAAGACACAAAGACACCAAGGAACCGTCCCGAGGGACTCCTTCCGGAATCCACTTGGAGCCATGGTGCCTTTGTGGTGAAACAACCGCTCGGGCTGGACTAGACATGGATCTCCACAAGATCGCCGTCAAATTCTTCGCCGAGGATCCGCTGGGGGTGAAGGCCGAGGAACTCATCCCCGTCTTCCACCGCTGGATTCAGAAGCACACGGTGGAGGGGACGCTCATCGACGTGGCCGACTACAGCCACGTGCCCGGCGGGCCGGGCGTGGTCCTCGTGGGGTTCGAGACGGACTTGGGGCTGGACGAGATGGAAGGGCCGCTCGGGCTCCTCCTCACGCGCAAGCAGCCCCTGCCCGGGGCGTTCCCCGAGCGGGTCGCAGGGACACTCAAGGCGGCGCTCGATGCCTGCGCGAAGCTCGAGGAGGAGCCGGAGCTCAAGGGGCGCCTCCGGTTCAGGAAGGGCGAGGCGCTCTTCATCTCCAACGACCGGCTCCTCGCGCCCAACACCGATGCCGCGTTCGAGGCCCTGAAGGCCGGCCTCGAGGCCGCGGGCCGGGAGGTCTTTCCCAAGGGAGTCTCCATCGTCCGCGAGGGCGGCGACCCCCGCCGTCGCCTGGCGGCGCGTCTCGTCGGGAGCCCGTGACGGACCACCTCGCCCTCGCGGTCGGGGTGGCCCGCGAGGCGGGCGCGCTGCTTCTCGAGGAGTTCCACCGGCCGGGAGGGCCGCGCGGCGGCGGCGATCATGCCGACGTGGACGTCGAGGTCGAGACGGTCATCCGCAAGAGGCTGCTCGAGGCCTGCCCCGGGTTCGGTTTCCTGGGGGAGGAGACCGGGGCGGCGCCGGGGAGCCCGGTCTGGGTCGTCGACCCGAACGATGGCACGCGGGATTTCCTCCAGGGCTTCCGGGGGAGCGCCGTCTCGATCGGGCTCGTCCGGGATGGCCGGCCGCTGCTCGGGGTCGTCTTCTCGCCCACGGCCCCGGACGGCGATGGCGACCTTCTTGCGTGGGAGGAGGGGAAGCCCTCGGTGCGGCGGGCGGAGCCGTTCCCTGTGGTGCTCACCTCGCGGCGCGCGGAGCGGCGCGTGGGGGCAAACCTCGCGCGCCTGCATCCCTATCGGATCCGGACTCAGCCGAGCCTCGCGTACCGGCTGGCGCTCGTGGCGGCGGGGGAGGCGACGGCGGCCACGGCCATCGGGGGCTGCCACTCGTGGGACATCGCGGGCGGGCACGCGCTCCTCGTCTCGGCGGGGCTGAACCTCGTGGGGCCTGGGGGGAGGCCGGTCGTCTACGGCCACGACGGGCGCTGCGACCTGGGAGGCGTCTTTGCGGCGTCGCCCGACGAGGCGCAGCGGCTGTCGCGGACGGACTGGGCCGGCGTGCGAACGGAGCCTCCCGTCGATCCGCCGTTCGTGATCCCGGGGCGGGGGCGCGCGCATCGCGACGCCGCGCGACTGCGCCGGGCGCAGGGTTGCCTCCTCGGGCAGCACGTGGGGGACGCGCTCGGCAGCCTCGT
>JAHFOZ010000459.1 GCA_023261405.1 Planctomycetota bacterium | reverse complement strand
CACGCAGGACCTGATCGTCTGGGACGGCAGCTACCAGACCTACACCCACAAGATCCTCACGGGGCGCAAGGAGAAGTTCCCCACGCTCCGGCAGTTCGGCGGCCTCTGCGGCTTCGGCTGGAAGCCCGAGAGCGAGACCGACCCGTTCAACTTCGGCCACGTGGGCACCGGCCTCGCCGCGGCCTTCGGCTGCGCGATCGCCGACGAGCACCTGGGACGGAAGCGCAAGGTCATCGGCATCGTGGGGGACGGGTCGATGACGAGCGGCGTGGCCTTCGAGGCCCTGAACAACATCGGCGCCTCCAAGCGCGACATGCTCGTCATCCTGAACGACAACGGCTTCTCGATCTCGCCGACCGTCGGGGCGATCTCGACCTACTTCAACGAGCTCCGCACCGCGCCGCTTTACGACCAGGTCAAGACCGAGCTGCACCGCTGGCTCGACAAGATCCCCCTCGGCCAGCCCGTGGAGCACCTCCTGGACGGCGTGCGCCGCGGCCTCAAGCAGGCCCTCTTCCCCAACATCTTCACCGCGCTCGGCCTGCAGTACTACGGGCCGATCGACGGCCACGACATCAAGGGGCTGCTCCACCTGCTGGCCAATGTCCGCCACCAGCAGCGCCCCGTGCTGCTCCACGTGGTCACCCAGAAGGGCAGGGGCCATCCGGACGCGGCGAAGGATCCCTTCGCGCTCCACAAGTCCGGCACCTTCGTCAAGACCGGGATCCGCGAATCCAAGCTGGAACCCGCCGGCGGCCCGCGTCCCGCCGAGTCGAAATCCTACACCCACGCCTTCATCGAGTCGCTCTCCGACCTGGCCGCGAAGGACCCGCGGATCGTGGCCATCACGGCGGCGATGCCGGACGGCACCGGGCTCCTCGATTTCGGCAAGCGTTTCCCCGAGCGCTGCTACGACGTGGGCATCAGCGAGCAGTGCGCCCTCTCCTTCGCGGCCGGGCTCGCGCAATCCGGCCTGCGTCCCGTGTGCGCCATCTACTCCTCGTTCGTGCAGCGCGCGTACGACATGATCTTCCAGGAGCTCTGCCTCAACAACCTCCCGGTTCTCATGGTGCTGGACCGGGCCGGCATCGCGGGGGAGGACGGCCCCACCCATCATGGCAACTTCGACATCGCCTTCTGCCGCACGCTGCCCAACATGGTGTGCCTGGCCCCCAAGGACGAGGCCGAGCTCCGCGAGATGCTGGCGCTCGCCTTCACGCTCAAGCAGCCCGTGTCGCTCCGCATCCCGCGCGAGCAGGTCCCCGACCTGTCCCGGCACCACCTCCCCTCGAACCCGGTGGTGCTCGGCAAAGGCGAGCTCCTGGTGCCCGGGAAGCACGGCGCGATCCTGGCGTACGGCGTCATGACGGCCAAGGCGCTCGCGGCCCGCGAGATGCTCCTCAAGGAGGGGCTCGACGTCGCGGTCGCCAACGGCCGCTTCGCCAAGCCCGTGGACGCGGACCTCGCCTCGCAGCTGGCGCGCGGGTACCCCTGGGTCCTCACGCTCGAGGACCATGCGGCCCAGGGCGGCTTCGGCTCCGCGGTCCTCGAGGCCCTCTCCCTCCGGAACGAGAACGCCTCGAAGGTGAAGATCCACGCCATCCCCGACCGCTTCCTCCAGCACGCCGACCGCGCGGAGCTCCTGCGCTTCCTGCACCTGGACGCCGAGGGCGTCGCCGACGTCTGCCGGATGATCGCCGCGGGCCAGCCCGCCCCCGCGCTCGACCCCGGCCAGCGCAAGAATTTCCTCTACGAGGAATGATCTTGCAAGTGGCGGCCCGCCGACTATAATCTTCCCCTCGGATCGCTCTTTACTCGGGGGCGCGTGGCGGAACTGGCAGACGCGCTAGGTTCAGGACCTAGTTGTCGCAAGACAGTGGAGGTTCGATTCCTCTCGCGCCCACCACTTCGACTCGGCGGGCTTGCCCTGAGCTCGTCGAAGGGCTGTGACGGCCCCGCTCGATGCAAGCAGCGATCGGCCGGCCGGCTCGGGATGTCCCCTCAAGCTCAAGGTAGAGCCCCGCACGGCCGATGTTTCTAGAGGAGAATAGCGGACACCATCGATGAAGAAATGGAACATCGTCATCTGGGCCAACGACGGGAAGAAGTTCTGCCAGAATTTCCACGTCATCGAGGCCAGCGACGACGCCGCCAAGCGCTACCTCCTGGAGAACTTCCCCTACCCCAAGTTCCGCGCCACGATCGAGGTCCAGGAGGTCTCCGAGCTCGAGGATGCGGAGTTCTTCCTTCCCGGGGTGGTCTACAAGTCCGGCAAGGCGTATTTCGCGTAGCCGGCCCGCCGCGGAGTCCCCGATGAAAAGGGCCATCATCACCGGCATCACGGGGCAGGACGGATCCTACCTCGCCGAGTTCCTGCTCTCCCGCGGCTACGAGGTCCACGGGATGGTCCGCCGCTCCTCCACCGAGAACTTCGAGCGCATCGGCCACCTCCGCAGCCGGGTCCACCTCCACCAGGCGGACCTCCTCGATCAACTCTCCATCATCGAATTCCTCCGGGACGTGCGCCCCCGCGAGGTCTACAACCTCGCCGCCCAGTCCTTCGTCCCCACGTCCTGGGTCCAGCCCGTCCTCACGGGCGAGTTCACCGCGCTCGGCGTCACCCGCATGCTCGAGGGCATCCGGCTCGTCGATCGGAAGATCCGCTTCTACCAGGCCTCCTCGAGCGAGATGTTCGGCAGGGTCCAGGAGACCCCGCAGACGGAGCGGACCCCGTTCTGGCCGCGCAGCCCCTACGGCGTCGCCAAGGTCTACGGCCACTGGATCACCGTGAACTACCGCGAGTCCTACGACCTCTTCGCCTGCTCGGGCATCCTCTTCAACCACGAGAGCCCGCGGCGCGGCAAGGAGTTCGTCACCCGGAAGATCTCCCACGCGGTCGCCTCCATCAAGAGGGGGCTCCAGAAGGAGCTCCGGCTGGGCAACCTGGACGCGAGGCGCGACTGGGGTTACGCCGGGGACTACGTGCGCGCCATGTGGCTCATGCTCCAGCAGGAGAAGCCGGACGACTTCGTCGTGGCCACCGGCGAGGACCACACCGTGCGGGAGTTCTGCCGCATCGCCTTCGACCACGTGGGGCTCGACTGGAGGAAGTTCGTCAAGGTCGACCGGAAGTTCTTCCGCCCCGCCGAGGTGAACCTCCTGCGGGGAAACCCGGCCAAGGCGCGCCGGAAGCTCGGCTGGAAGCGCGAGGTGACGTTCGAGAAGCTCGTCCGGATGATGGTGGACGCGGACCTCGAACGCCTCTCATGAAGGCGATCGTCACCGGCGCCGGCGGGTTCGTGGGCGGGCACCTCGCGACGGCCCTCCGGGAGGCGGGCTGGCGGGTGACCACCCTCGCGCGGCGCGCCCCGGCCGACGTCGTCGGGGACCTCTGCACGATGCCCCTGCGCGGGCTCTCGGCCGACGTGGTCTTCCACCTGGCCGGCTTCTCCAGCCCCTCGGCCTCGCTCGGGGCCCCCGCCGAGGCGTATGCCTCGAACGCCGCCGCCACGGCGAGACTCCTGCGGGAGCTGCGCGCCGGCCGTTTCGTGACGGCCGGGTCCTGCCAGGTCTACGGCCCCATGACGCGCCCCGTGGACGAATCGGCCCCCTGTCTCCCGCGGACCCCCTATGCCGCCAGCAAGCTGTGCGCGGAGGCCCTCGCCTTCGCTTCCGGCCGGGACGTGGTGGCCCTCCGTCCCTTCAATCACACGGGGCCGGGACAGTCGGACTCCTTCGTCTGCCCCCGGATCGCGCGGCAGGTCGCGCGCGCGGAGGCGGGCTGCGGTTCCCGCGTGCTCCGGCTGGGCGACCTGTCCCCCCGGAGGGACTTCTTCGACGTGCGGGACATGGCGCGGGCCTACATCCTGGCGGCCGAGCGGGGTCGCGCCGGGGCCGTCTACAACGTCTCCACCGGCCGGCCCGTCTCCATCGCCCGGATCGCACGCATCCTCATGGGCGCCGCCTCCGTGCCCCTGCGCCTGCGGGGCTGTCGCGGGCGGCCCGATCTCCTGTCGGGCGACTCCTCCGCGTTCCGCCGCGACACCGGCTGGTCCCCCCGCATCCCCCTGGAGCGGACCCTCCGCGACCTCCTCGCCCACGAACGGGATATGCAGGGGTTCCGTAACCAGGGATCAGGGGCGAGCGTAACCCCGGGTCCGGTAGCGAGTTAGCCTTCGCCGCACAACCGGGGCATTTTCGTGTTCGCATTTGTGTTGCGGTGCAGCCCTTT
>JAHFOZ010000458.1 GCA_023261405.1 Planctomycetota bacterium | reverse complement strand
TGTTTTCGTAATTTTTCCGGCTGAAGGCTAGGAATCGGAAAGCTCGCCGCGGTGATCGACCGGGGTGGGCCTACGAATCGTCGTCCTCGTCCTCTTCGTCCTCTTCGTCCTCTTCGTCGTCCTTGTCCTTGTCCTTGTCTTTGTCCTTTTCTTTATCTTTGTCTTTATCCTTGTCCTTGGGTTCGTCGCCGGGTTCGCCTTCTTTCCCTTCCTCCTCGTCCGCCTCCGGCCTGGGGCGGGCGGGGCGGCCCCTCTTCTTCGCGGGCTCCGTCACGGCCACCGCGGGGGCCTTCTTCCGGGTCTTCACATTCAGCACGCCCTTGCCGAAGGCCTCGAAGGCCTTCTCCCGCCCCTCGGGCGTGGGTTCGAACTCAAGGACGGGCTGATCCAAATCCGTGGGGACAAGATACCAACCCTCCTTGGCCCGGTACGTCATGAATTGTATCCGCACCCCGCTATTGTGGATGTACAGCTTGTCGGAATCCTTTTCCCAGCCCTTCGGGACGCTGAAGCTCATGGAGTCGCCTCGCGATAGACCATCAATCTAAACGCGATTATAGCGTCCAGAAGCGCGAGGTGAAGAAAAACACGACATCACTTCTTGCGCCAGGAGAACCTGGAGACAAAGCTCTTCTTCTTGGGCTCGGGCGCTGATGGAGGGGGCTGAGGCTCCGGCATGGCAGGATCGTCCGGGGGCGAGATCAGCGGGACCACATCTTCGGGTTCCTCATGGGCCGGGGCGGCGGCCTCGGCGACAGGAAGCTCGGGCTGAGGTTCCGGGGCCGGCGTGTCCTCGACCGGGGCAGGCTCCTCCTGGACCGGTTCGAATTCGGGCTCCGGTGCGTGCTCCGGCTCCGGCGCGGGTTCAGGCGCTCGCTCCGGCTCCGGCTCCGGCTCGGGTGCGGGCGCGACGGGTGCCGCCGCCGGTGTGAGCATCGCATCAAAACCTGCGGTCTGCGACAGGGCCAGGGGCACCACGGGGACCGGTTTCGGGTCCGGGTCGGGCGGGGGCGCGGCCGCGCGGACGGGCTCGGGCTCCGCGACGGGGGGCGCCTTCAGGGTGTCCTTGAGACGCCGCACGCGGTCGCGCAACCCGCCGAGCACGGCGGAAAGCCCTTCGAGACTATGGTCCAGATCGGCCGCGAGGTGGCCGCCCTCGGTCAGCCGCGCCTGGGCGCCGTCGCGCGCGCTGAGGCGGGACGTGTACGAATCCTGATCGGACCGCCTCAACTGCTCGAGGTCGTCCACGCGCTTCTGGAGGCTGTCGAGCTTGCTGCGGTACGAGGCCACGTTGGCTTCGAGCGCCTCCACCGCTTTCTGCTTCTCGGCCACGGTACGGTCCGCCGTCTGCTGGAGGCGCGCGAGCACCTCGTTGAGGCGGCGGCGTTCCCCGGCCTCGCGGTCGACGAGCTGGCGACCCTCGGTGATCTGGCGGTCCTTCTCGACGATCTGCTGCTCCAGCGTGGTGCGCAAATCCGCCAGCGCGTGGCGGTGCGCCTCCTCGCCCTTCTGGAACTCGGAGCGCACCTCCTGCTCGCGGGAGCGGAGGCGCGATTCGAAGGAGGCGGCGTCCGAAGCCCGCGCGGCGTCCGCGGAATCGGCGCGGCCCTGCAGCTGGTCGACCTTGGAGCGGTAGGAGGTCAGGCTGGCGTCGAGCGCGTCGATGGTCTTCTGTTTCTCCCCGATCGTCTGGGTCCGGGTCCCCTCCATCCCCTTGAGCTGGGCCTCGAGGCGGCGGCGCTCGCCCGACTCGCGGTCCAGGGCCGCCTGCGCCTCCGAGACGCGGCCGTCACGCTCCTTGAGCTGGCGCTCCATTTCGGAGCGGAGGGCGAGGTTGTCGTGCTGGAGCTGGTCGGCGCGGCCGCTCGAAGCGCGGAGCTGGTCCAGCTGGTCCTGGAGGGTCTTGTCGGTGACCGCGGGGCCCGGCCCGGCGGATCGGGCCTCTGCGAGCTGCTTTTCGAGGTCCCGGACCCGTGCCTCGAGCTCCCTGGCGCGCGCGTCGGTCTGGACCACGGGGACCGTGGCGGTGGCGCTCAGGGAGACCTTGAGCGCGCCCCCGCAGGCGGGACACTTGGTGGGGCGATTGGGGGCATCGTCCTTGGAGCGGTACTTTTTCCCGCAGGTGCATTCGAGGATCATCGTCGTCCCTCCCCAGCTCGTGGCGCGGCGGATTGCAACCGCACCGAGTCTAGCAACGGCCTGCGGTCAACGCAATCGAGTTGGAGCCTGCCGCGGGACCTGAGTGGTGCGGGGAGGTGGCCGGGCGCATGGGGCATGGTGGGGCCGCGCACGATCTCCCTTCCGTGCCGCCAGGTTCCACCCTACAATCGCGCCGCGATGACGGAACTCGCGGCGCCGGCCGCTTCCAGGAAAGCCGCGTTCGCATTCATCTTCGCGAGCGTGGTGCTGGACGTGCTCGCGCTTGGGATCATCATCCCGGTGTTGCCGAAGCTCGTGGAGCAGTTCATGGGTGGGGACACCGCGCAGGCCACCCGCATGTATGGCCACTTCGGCACCGTGTGGGCGCTCATGCAGTTCGTGGTCTCGCCCGGGATGTTCTGGGCGGGAGTCCCCGTATTCGCGCTCATCGGGCTCTTCGGTCCGTCCGTCCAGGGACTCATGACCCGTCGCGTCGGGCCCACCGAGCAGGGGCGTCTCCAGGGGGCCAACGGGAGCATCATGGGGCTTACGGGTCTGATCGGCCCCGGGCTCTTCACGATGACCTTCGCGGAATCCATCGCGCCCGGCCGCGGGTGGACCCTTCCCGGCGCTCCGTTCTTCCTGGCCGGCCTCATGATGGTCCTCGCAATCCCCGTCGCGTGGGCCACCTCGTCAAGCACCCGGAATTCCCACGCGGATTCCCCCCCGACGGATTAGGGAAGGCAGGGCGGGCTGTCGCTTCGGGGAGGCTGCAACATGAAATGGGTGACGAGGCGGGAGGTCGTGGCGTGGGTGGCGGCACTCTGCATGAACGGGTGCGGCAGCGGCGGAAGCAGCCACGGGGGCGGAGGCACGGGCGCGCCCGGCCCGGT
The DNA here is from genome assembly GCA_023261405.1 of Planctomycetota bacterium. GTDB lineage: Bacteria > Planctomycetota > MHYJ01 > MHYJ01 > JACPRB01 > JACQFK01. The sequence continues at coordinate 1,234 of JAHFOZ010000458.1, read as the reverse complement.
CGATCAGGCCGGGCTCAAGGCAGTGCCCTTTACGAGCGTCGCGCTCGCGGACACCTTCTGGGCCCCGCGGATCGAGACCAACCGCACCCAATCCCTGCCGCTCAAGTTCCAGACCTTCGTCGATAACGGAAACCTAGACAACTTCCTCAAGGCCGCCCACCTCCTGGGGGGCGACCATCGGGGATTCCTCTGGGCGGATTCCGATGTCTATAAGACCCTGGAGGGGGCGGCGTACGCCATCGCGCTCCAGCCCGACTCGGCGCTCGAGGCGAAGCTCGAGGACGCGGTGTCAAGGATCGCCGCGGCGCAGCGGGCCGACGGCTACCTCAACACCTACTTCCAGCTGGCGCTCGAGGGACGGCTGGACGGGGGGCGCGTGGAGACGAAGATGCCGTGGGAGGACCTCATCGGCATGCACGAGGACTACTGCGCGGGACACCTGATGGAGGCGGCGGTGGCGCACCACGCGGCGACCGGGCGCGACTCGTTCCTCAACGTGGCACGACGGCTGGCGGACCACATGTCGTCCATCTTCGGATACGGCCGCCGCTCCGGCGTCCCCGGCCACGAAGAGGCGGAGCTCGCGCTCCTCAAGCTCTGGCGGAGTTCCGGGAAGGCATCGGATTTCGAGCTCGCGCAATTCTACGTCGACGAGCGCGGCCGGCATTCCGGCGGACGCACGATCTACGGAGAGTACTGCCAGGACCTCACGCCGCTCCGTGAGCAGGGCGAGCCGCTCGGGCATTGCGTGCGCGGGCCGTACCTCTACGCGGGTGCCACGGACCTGGCGGCGGCCACGAAAGACGCGGCGCTCCTCGCCGCCCTCGAGCGGCTCTGGACGGCGACCGTGACGCGCAAGATGTACCTCACGGGCGGGATGGGCCACTCGCTCTACAACGAGGGGTTCGGGCCCGACCACGACCTCTCGAACGAGCACGCCTACAACGAGACCTGCGCGGCGTGCGCCATGGTGTTCTGGACCCTCCGGCTGGCCAACCTGCACGCCGACGCGAGGTACACCGACGTGCTTGAGCGCGTGCTGTACAATGCGGTCCTCTCGGGCCGCTCGCTCGACGGCCGGCGGCTCTACTACAACAACTTCATGTCACGGCGCACCCGGAAGGGTCGCTTCGGAATCGACTGCTGCGCCACGAACATGGTGCGGATCATCCCCTCCGTCCCGGGGTTTCAATACGCGACGAAGCCGGGGGAGGGCGTGTGGGTGCATCTCTAT
>JAHFOZ010000457.1 GCA_023261405.1 Planctomycetota bacterium | reverse complement strand
GATCGATACGGCTGCTGGCATGTAGAACTTCCCCCCTCTTCCTCTCCGAAGGGAAGTCTACCACGACCCAGGACGAATCAATGATGCGCATTCGTATAAACTTAGAGACTTCTACTTAGGTAGTATACGAACGGGCCGGGGGCTTCTCCTTTTTCTTGTCGCGCAGGGCCTCGATCTCAGCGCGCAGGAACTTCGTCATCCCGTGGCGCCCAGACCTCCACGGGGTCGCTCCCAAGCCCTGGTTCCAGTCGGTCGGAGAAGTGTCCCATTGAAGAAGGCGACAAGGCTGCCCTAACGAGCAGCAGAAAGATCGCCAGGATCACGGCGTTCATGATGATCCCCACAAGCCCGAGCGCGTTCCCCCCGTCCCGCGACCGGTCACGGCCTGACAGGCCCACCGGCATTCCCTGCGAGCGGCGCAAACAGAGAGCCCATCCCAAGCCGGACCAATGACACTATGTCGCCCGGCCCCACCATGGCGACCAGGCAACGCGCGCCTAAAAGTTTCGCGCAGCCTTCGCAGGTGCCCGCCGACGGGGACTCCGGATGCTTGATACAATTCATCAGTCCTCCCACCCTCAGGAGTGCTGGGAAACTAGTTCTCAGATCCTCCGAGGGGGAAGGTTCAAGTAACCGACTTGCAGGGCCATCGGCCCCCCCCTGTAGAGAGGGCACCCTCCAAAACGGTCTTCTTCACCGGTCCCACACGCCGAGAGGGACGGCGGCTTGGGAGACCCGGCGACCTACGGCGTCGCGACCGTGCGGTTCTGGACCTTGATGACGGCCGCCTCGCCGAGCGCGCCGGAGCCGTCCAGGGTGCTGCCGAAGATGCGGATCTCGTCGATGAGCCCCTTGAAGGTGCGGTCCTGGGCGATCGGCCGCGTCAGGGACGTCAGGTTCCCCACGCTGAGCTCGGGGGCGATCTTGCCTCCCACGGGGCCGCGGTTGCAGTCGGCCACGCCGGCGGCCTTGGCGTCGGCGTCCTTCGTCCCGACGTAGAATTTGACGTGGCCCGCGGCCAGGCCCGAGTCATAGGTCACGGCGAAGAAGCGCCAGTTCTTGTCGATCGCCGCGGCGTTGGCCTTCTCCTCCAACACGGGGATCTGGGCGGCCTGCGAGCGCGCGGAGGAGGCGTCGGCCCACTGGTTCACGCCCAGCTGCAGGCTGCCGTCCGACCGATGGACGAGCTCCACGCCCTCCTTCCCGGGCATGAGCCAGGTGAGGATGCGGTTGCCCGCGGGCGCGGCCTTGTCCGTGGGGGCCTCCTTCTCGCTCTTGCAGTTGAGCCAGCCGGAGAGGGTGAAGGATTTCAGGTTCCTGAGGTGCTCGATCATGCCCCGGAGGTCCACGGCATTGGGCCCGGCGGTGGCGCCCCAGTCGAGCGCGCTCGGCCCGCCGTTCGGTGGGGCGGACCCCGTCCAGTTGGGCTTGCCGCCCGTGATGTTCGCCATGGGAAAGTGGCCGGACGACGAGCCCGAGTTCGCCGTCGTCGTGCCGCCGTTCTCGCGGAACGTGAACTCGACGATCATGACGGGCGGGAGCAGGGGTTTCGCGGCGGACAGCTCCTTCTTCGCCGCGGCCTCCTTCTCCTTCGCCGCCGATTGCTCTCGCCAGGCGGCGCCGCGCTTCTGCCACCAGATCTGGAGCTCCGCAAACGTGGGGTACTTCTCGCCCGAGACCGTCTTCACCTCCTTGACGATGGCGGCCTGGACGGCGTCGATGACCTTCTTCTCGTCGTCGGTGGCGTTCGACTTCCTTTTCTCGGCCCGGTCGTACTCGCGGAAGAGGGACTCGAGCGCCGCGGCGGGGGGCATGACCGCGATGGCCTCCACGGAGTCGACGGCGGCCTTCGCGTCCCTGCCCCGGAGCGGCGGCTCGAACACCGTGAGGGCCGACTCGTGGCCCACTCTCCCGATGGCCATCACGATCTTCTTCTGGACGTAGGGGATGGCCTTGAAGGCGGGGAGGGAGGCGATGAGCCGCGCGGAGGCCTGCTGGCTCCCGCGGAACTTCGAAAGCGCCTCGCAGGCCGTGCAGGGCAGCACGTAGTTGATGTCGGCGGAGGTGGGCGCGAGGTAGGCCGCGATGGGCCCGACCATCACCGCATCCTTGGGCTCCGCCTCGCCGAGCACGAGGATGGCCTGGGCCTTCTCCAGGACGCCCTTGGCCTCCTTGATGGCAGTCTTGAACTCCTCGACCTTCTTCTTGGCCGCGTCTTCGCGCTCCTTCTTGTCGTCCTGCGGGGCTGCCGCAAGGGACAGGACCGCGAGGAGGAGGACGGAATGCCGGATGCCTCGAGAAAAAGACGCCATGGCGCACTCCCGGAAAATCAAGGGCCGCCCACCCAGCACCCGGACATGACTCGCCCCCTGGAAAAGTGTACGCCTCCCGCCCTGAAAGTGCAACAAATGCGCAACCCATTTATGCGGCATTAGTGACGTTCGTGACGGCCGGGCGCCCGGAACCCACGGGCTGTTAACGAATCAGCGCCGCGAATTCGTTAACGACCCCGAGAGCGTAATGGCCCCCGCCTGACTGTTGCCCATTCCGGGGCGATCCGCTATCCTCTCCCGCGATGGCGCAGGGGAGATTCAAGATCGGGCTCGTCCAGATGCGCTGTACGGACGACGCGCGCCGCAACCAGGACGCCGCCGAGGAGGGGATACGCCGCGCCGCCCGCGCCGGGGCCCGAGTCGTCTGCCTTCCGGAACTCTACCGCGGCCCGTACTTCTGCCAGAGCGAGGACCACGCAAATTTCACCCGCGCCGAGCCGGTCCCCGGGCCCGCCACGAAGGCGCTCGGGGCGCTCGCGAAGAAGCTCAAGATCGTCATCGTCGGGTCGGTCTTCGAGCGCCGCGCCGCGGGGATCTATCACAACACCGCCGTGGTGCTCGACGCCGACGGCTCGCTCGCCGGGATCTACCGGAAGATGCACATCCCGGACGACCCGCTCTACTACGAGAAGTTCTACTTCGCGCCGGGTGACCTCGGGTTCCAAGCCATCCCCACGCGCTACGGAAAAATCGGCACCCTCGTCTGCTGGGACCAGTGGTATCCCGAGGCGGCCCGCCTGACGGCGCTCCAGGGCGCCCTCCTTCTCGTCTATCCGACGGCGATCGGCTGGCACCCGGGCGAGCGGAAGGAGTGGGGCGAGTCGCAGATCGCCGCCTGGCAGACCATGCAGCGCTCCCACGCCATCGCCAACGGCCTCTACGTCATAGGCGTGAACCGCGTCGGACACGAGGGCCCCAAGGGCGGCGGGCTAGACTTCTGGGGCGCATCCTTCGTCTTCGACCCCTACGGCCGCGCCGTCGCCGAGGCGCCGCGCGAGAAGGAGGCCCTCCTGGTGGCCGAGATCGACCCCTCCCAGGTCGAGACGGCCCGCCAGCACTGGCCCTTCCTCCGCGACCGCCGCATCGACGCCTACGCGCCGCTCACCCGGCGCCACCTGGAGAAGGAATGACGGGCGCGCCCGGCACGCGCGGCTACCGGATGCCCGCCGAGTGGGCCCCCCACAAGGCCACGTGGATCGCCTGGCCCCACGAGCTGGGCGACTGGCCCGGCCGCTTCATGCCGATCCCCTGGGCCTACGCCGAGTTCGTCCGCGTCCTCGCCCGCAGCGAGACGGTAAAGATCCTCGTCCAGAACGCCGCCATCGAGAAGCGCGCCCGAGCCGTCCTCGCGAAGACCGGCGTCGACACCTCCAGGGTCGAGTTCCACCGCGTCCCCACCGACCGCGTCTGGACGCGCGATTCCGGCCCCCTCTTCGTCCGCAATGCGAAGGGCGACCGGATCGCCACCCACTGGAAGTTCAACGGCTGGGCCAAGTACCCCAACCACAAGCGGGACGACAAGGTCGCCGGCGCGGTCGCCCGCCTCGCCGGGGTCCCCGAGTACAAGCCCGTCCTCCACGGCCGGGAGGTGGTCCTCGAGGGCGGGGCCATCGACGTGGACGGCGAAGGCACCCTCCTGGCCACCGAGGAGTGCCTCCTCTCCGACGTCCAGTGCCGGAACGCCGGCCTCGGCCGCCAGGGCACCGAGGAGGTCCTCCGCGACGTGCTCGGCGCCACGCGCGTCGTCTGGCTCGGCCGCGGCATCGCCGGCGACGACACCCACGGCCACATCGACGACTGCGCCCGCTTCGTCGCCCCCGGCAAGGTCCTCCTCTGCCTCGAAGGGGACGAGCGGGACGAGAACTACGCGCTCCTCCGCGAAAACCGCGAGCGCCTCCGGGCCGCCCGACTCGAGGTGATCCCCCTCCCCATGCC
>JAHFOZ010000456.1 GCA_023261405.1 Planctomycetota bacterium | reverse complement strand
TGCACGCCGTCAGCAGGCGCAACTGCTCCCGGCAGACGGCGTGCAGGCCCGAAGCAAGGTCCGTCCTGGGGGCCGCCAGGTCCCTCCATACCTCGGACCGGAAGGAATGGCTGGCCGGCTGGGCCTTCGCCTTCGCGTCCGCGCCGCAGACCACGCGCGGCGGGCGCTTGGCCACCCGGGAGAGCAGGCTCAAGACGTGCGCCACCGAGACGCTTCTCTCCGCCGCAAAGATCTTCAGGACGCTGCGGGCCGGATCCAGGGCCGCCAGGCGGCCCATCGCCCGCGCCAGCGCCCGGGCGGCATCCTCCACGAAGAGGAGGTCCCTCTGGGTATCGAGCGGCACGTACACGTGGAGCGGCCGGTTGAGGAGGACCGAGCGGGCCGCATGGGAGATGAGCCCCTGGGCCTTGGCGAGGTTCTGCCCCGGACCGTAGAGGTTGGAGAGCCGCGCGATGAGGAGCGAGACCCCGGGACGCGCCGCGGCCCAGGCGCGCGCCAGTTCCTCCTCCCTCAGTTTTGTCCGTCCGTAGTCCGACTCCGGCGCCGGGGGGGACGACTCCGTGACCGGCCCCGGTCCCGGGTGAATCCCTCCCGCGGAACTCGTCAGGAGCATCGATCCGGGGCGACCTTTCAGGCGGCGACCCAGAAGGTCCAGGAAGTCCCGGAAGGTCCGGAATTCCTCCTCCATTTCCTCCGCCGTCGAACCCATCCCCCCGGAGCCCGCGCACCACAGGATCATCCATTCCGCGGCTGCGACCTTCTCGAACTGCGCCGCGGCGCGATCGAGCTGATCCTGGAGAAGGTCCCCATTCCGCCAGGAAAAGCCCTCGCCGGACGGTCTCCATTCCTCAACCTGGGGGAGCAATTCCGGAAGTACTCTGGCCAGAGCCGACCCCAGGAGGCCTCCGCGTCCGAGCACCCAGGCGGCCGTGCGGGTCACGGTTTGCCCCCCCCACGCCGCGCCGGCCCCGGAACGACGAGGTAGAGGGGTTTGCCCATCGCCATGGTCATCGTCATGCCGAGATAACCGGCGACGATGCTCAGCGAGAAGAGGATCAGGCCCGAGAAGAAACAGAGGGCGATGATGAGCGATGTCCATCCCTTCACCGGGATTCCCTGCGTGAAGTACAGCCAGAGCGCGCGCCCGGTGATCCCCAGGCCCAGAAAGATCGAGGTCGCGCCAAGGATCCCCACGAGCCGCAAAGGCCGCGTGCCCGAGGTGAAGAGGAGCCGCCAGAAATGGGCCACGAGCTTGCCGTAAGTGTAGCCGGAGGGGCGGGTCCCGCCCGCGCGGAGCGTCACGGGGCAGGTCTCGCAGGAATCCACGACCCACGAGAGAGCCACGTCGAGGTAGACCCCGTGCCCGCAGTAGGCGGCGAGCCCCCGCGCGATCTCGCCCCGCATGAAGCGGAAGCTGTGGAATTCCGAGAGGCGCGGACCTCCGACGATCCAGCCCCACGACCCGCGCGCCATCCGGCTGAGCAGGTTCCGGAGCGCGCCGTGCGGCGGGGCGTTGAGCGGCCGCGCGTAGACCAGCGACGCCCCCGTCTCGATCGCCCGGTCGAGCATCCGGCCGAGGTCCGCCGGATCGTGCTGCCCGTCCTCGTCCAGGGTGGCGACCCAGTCCCCGGTCGTCCCCGCCATCCCCGCCAGGGTGGCCGGATGCTGGCCGTAATTCCGGGACAGCCAGACGTTCGTCACGAAGGCGTGGGAGGCCGCCAGGGATTGCATGACGGCATCGGACCCGTCCTCGGCGCCGTCGTGAACGAGGATCAGTTCCAAGACCCGGAAGGCGCGGCCTCCCGGAGTCCTCGACGGGCGGGTGAGCGGCTCGATTTCCTTCACGAGAGGCCCCAGCGTCCGCTCCCCCTGGAAGACCGGAACCACCACCGAAAGCCGGTGCGGCTCGGGCTCGCCGGGCGCCGCCGTTCCGCTCACCGGCCCCCTCCGGGGCTGAGGAGGCTGGAGAGGCTGCTGAACACGATCTCCATTTTCGAGAGCGCCCCGTCCTGCGCCGCCGTGGGGGCGTGCAGACTTTCGCGCGCGAGCACGTAGTGTTCCAGCGAGCGCAGGTATCCGTCCACGACCTTCACGCGATCTCCCCGGGCGGCCATCTCCCGGGTCGCCCCATCGGCGGCGCGGCCCGCCTCCTCGAGATGGCGGGTCACTCCCATCCCGACGAAGGCGCGCTCCTCCGCAGAGGAATCGACCTCCTCGATTCCGGCGCGCAGGTCCCGTGCCTCCCGGGCCGCCGCGCCCGCCTTCCGGAGCCAGAACTCCCGGGCTTCCGTCCCCGCCCCATCCGTCTCGGACAGCTTCTGCGCGGATGCGGCCAGGTCATCCAGCGACCTCAGGCGCTCCTCGTTCCCGAGGTTGAGGCTGAGATGGGAGACGATCGAGCGGAGGAGATGGGTGCGGAGCGGCAGGCCGAGGGGTTCCGCGAAGCGCGTCCTGCAGAGTCCGGGGGCGGCGGCCCGCTCCCTAAGGTGGCGCACCAGCCGTCCGACCGATTCCAGCTTTGCCGCGGGTGCCGCCGCTCCGGCGAGGACCTCCACGTCCGCACCGTCCCCGGCCGAGAGATGCACGATGCCTTCGGGCCCCTCATTCTCGCGGAGCCTGGCGTGGATCCGGCCCCGCAGGACCCAGGCCGCCGCGTCGGCGCGATCGCCAAGATCTTCCAGGATCCCGCGCAATTGCTCCGGCGTGCCCCCGTCCGCGGGGATTTCCGGGGTGACCGGCTCCCGGCCCGCGGCGCACCCCAGGAGGAGCACGAGGATCGCCGGGCCTACCAGCCGTCGTGCCCGAGCAGCTTCACGAAGACGCACTCGCAGATCCTATTCCTGCGGACCCGGTCCGCATCCCTGTGGACAAGCATGAGTTCCTGTACCTTGTCGCCCCCGACGGGGATGACCATCGACCCGCCCACGCGGAGCTCCTCCACGAGCGCCACGGGCAGGGATGGCGCCGCGGCGGTCACGATCACGCGGTCGAAGGGCGCCTCCGCGGGCCAGCCGAGCGTGCCGTCCCCCACCCGGAGCGACGCGCCCTTCAGGCCGGCCCTCTCCAGATTTTCCCTCGCCTGCCGCGACAGCACCTCGATCCGCTCCACCGAAAAGACGCGGGCGCCCAGCGCCAGCAGGATGGCCGTCTGGTAGCCGGATCCCGTGCCGATCTCCAGCACCTTCTCGCCCCCGGACAATTCCAGGCACTGCGTCATCAGCGCCGCCATGTAGGGCTGGGAAATCGTCTGCTCCAGTCCGATCTCCAGAGGGTGATCCCCGAACGACCGGTCCCGGTCCGAGGCCGGCACGAAGAGGGGGCGGGGCACCTTCCGGAAAGCCTCCAGGACCCTGGGGTCCCGGATGCCTTTGGCGGCAAGCTGCTCTTCCACCATCTTGCGGTGCAGGAGTTCCAGGGGCACCGTGATCATGGCGCGGGCTCGGCCACCTCGATGCGCTTGACCTTGAGTTTCAGGATCTTCCGGGTGGCGTCGGTGATCTTCACCTCGTCCCCGATGCGGTAGCCGACCACCCAGACGATGCGCGCCCCGTCGGTGACGATGGGAATGCGGTCGCGCACGGCCTTGGGGACCTTGTTGTCGATGAAGAACTTCTTGAGCTTCGTGGTGCCGCGCGAGCCCAGGGGGACGAACTGGTCCCCATTGTGGCGGAGGCGCACCAGGAGGGGGCCCTGCAGCTTCTCGAAGTCGACGATCTCCTCCGTGTAATCCTTGTTCTTGATGTACTCCTTGAGTCCCACCACCTTGCCTTCCTGCACCTCGGCGTCGATCTCGAGGTTCAGCTTCTTGATGACCGTCTTACCGGGGACCTTGATCTTCCTCTGGGCCATCTTGAGCTGGGGCTGCGGCACCTGGGGATGGGCGATCCTGAGGATGTACCCCTCCCGTCGGGCCTCCAGGCCGCGGGGAAGCCGGATCGCCTTCTGGTACCCATGCTCGCCGCAGAGGGAGATGATCTCGAGGTAGTGCTCGAAGTTGAGCTGCGGCATGAACCCGAGCACGGTCTTCACCGCCCGGTCGATGATCAGCGTCTGGATGGCGGGCGGGAGCTTCGCGAACTCCTCGACGCTGAGGCAGACCTCGCCCTCCCCGGAGATCATCTTGGTGTTCTCGTACACCTCGTTGGCGATCTCCCGGAGGAGGAGGTAGAACGATCCCGCGGTCTGGCCGAGCTTGACGAGCGCCATCTTGACGCGCGGATTGAACTCGCTCTCGATCATCGGGAGGAGCTTGTGGCGGATCTTGTTCCGCGTG
>JAHFOZ010000455.1 GCA_023261405.1 Planctomycetota bacterium | reverse complement strand
GGGGAGTATTCCACCGTGGAGGGGCAGGCCCCGCCCGCGAAGGGGGAGAAACGAAAGGAGAAGGACGTGTTGACGGTCACGTCGTCCGCCCTCTCGACGGACGGGAAGACGGTGACCCTGCAGATCGAGGGGATGAAGCCCGTGATGCAGATGCGGATCGTCTTCAAGCTCCGCGCCGCGGACGGCAAGACGCCCGTGAACCACGAGATCTACAATACGATCCACGCCCTGGGGCCGAGGCCGTAGCGGGCGCGTTCATGGGGTTGCGCCGTTTTTAGCCAGTAGCCGGCAGCTTGCAGGTCGGTGCCCTACGAGCTCCAAGCTCCGTTTACACCCCCGCCGCCATCGCCTCCTCGCGCGCCCCGGTGAGCATTTCGATCAATTCCTCGCGCTCGAAGCGCTTGAAGGTGCTCGCGTCGACATCGACGACGGAGTTCATGAGCGCCCCCTTGGCGGTAATCATCGAGTCGATCTTCTCCTCGAGCGTCCCCCGGGTGACCAGCTTGAAGACCTGGACGCCCCGGCGCTGGTCCAGGCGGTGGACACGGTCGGTAGCCTGGTCCTCGCGCGCGGCGTTCCACCAGCGGTCGTAGTGGATGACGACGCTGGCGCTCGTGAGGTCGATGCCCACTCCGCCCGCCATGAGGCTGCAGACAAAGACCCGGCAGGCTGGATCGTCGTTGAAGGACTTCATCGCGGCCGCCCGGTCCCGGGTGTCCCCGCGGATCTCGGCGTAGGGGACCCGGAGCGAGCGCAGGTGCTCCTCGATGAGGTCCATCATCTCGAGATACTGGGTGAATATCACGACCTTCTGGCCGCTGTCCAGCGCCTCCTGCAGCAATTCCTTGAAGACGTCGAACTTGCCGGACGTGAGGTCCGCGGCACGCGGGCCCTTCACGACGAGCGCGGGATGGTCGCAGACCCGCTTGAGCTTGGAAAGGGCGGCGAAGACGCTGATGTAATCCACCTTCTTCGAGGTGTCGCGGAGGTCGTCGGCCAGCTTCTCGGCGTCCTTGGCGACGAGGGCGCGGTAGAGGGCCTCCTGGTGCGACGAGAGCTCGCACATGCGGACGTCCTCGACCTTGGGCGGAAGGTCCTGGAGGACCTCGCTCTTCACGCGGCGGATCATGAAGGGGCCGATGAGCCTTTTCAGCTTCTGCATGGCGAAGCAGTCCTTCTGGCGGACGATGGGGATCTCGAAGTCCTGGCGGAAGCGCATCGCGCTTCCCAGGTAGCCGGGGAGGATGAAGTCGAAGATCGACCAGAGCTCGTCCAGGCGGTTCTCGACGGGCGTCCCCGTGAGCGCGAGACGGGTCGTCGCTGAGAGACGCTTGGCGGCGCGGGCGTACTGCGTTGCGGAGGTCTTGATGTACTGGGCCTCGTCGAGGATCACGCATTCCCAGTCGATCCCGGAGAGCCAGTCGATGTCGCGCGCGAGGAGCGAGTAGGTGGTGATGATCGCGCGCTGGCCGGGGAGGCGGAGGATTTCGGGCTTCCGGCCGGCCCCGTAGTACTTGTAGGGTCGGAGCGCGGGAGAGAACTGGCGGAGCTTCTGGACCCAGGGGTCCACCACGCTCGTGGGCGCGACGATGAGGGAGGGCTTCTTCGCGCCCTCCTCGTAGAGCGAGAGCAGGAACGCGAGGGCCTGGATGGTCTTGCCGAGACCCATGTCGTCGGCGAGGCAGCCGTGGAGGCCCGCGCGGCGGAGGTAGCGCATCCAGTCGTAGCCGGTCTGCTGGTAGTTGCGCAGGGTGGCGAGGCAGCCCCTGGGCGGAGGATCCTGCCTGTGAGGGTCGAAGTCCGGCAGGTCGCCCTCCATGGGAAGCTGCGGGCGCTGGAGGATGAAGTCGGCGCGCTTCATCCGCGTGGGGCCGTCGTACTTCTTCGCCGGCTCGGCGGGGATCCACGTGTTGCCTTTGCGGATGAACTTCCGCTTTCCCTGGACGGCGAGGATCTCGCTCATGGCGAGCGTGATCTCGCCGGCCTTGTAGACCGGGTCGAGCTCCAGCCAGTCGCCTCCCGAGGCCTTGACGTTGAGCGCCGAGAGGGTGGGGGGCCGCGCGACCTTCGTGGACTTGACATCCTCGCTGGGCTTGAACGAGGGGATCCGGCAGAGCGCCTGGAACTCCCCCTCGATGAAGGCGGGGATGTCGTCCTCGTCGATGATCCGTTCGCCCTTGAAGCGACCGCGGAGCTCGCGCGGCATCGTCCCCAGGGGATGATACGCGGAGCCGTCGAAGTGCCATCGGGCGCCCTCGGTCGGGGCGATCCCGGCTCCCCACACAGGTCTGAGGATGATGCGGCCCTGGAGGTCGTACTCGGCTCGGAGTTCGGGTTCGATGGGCTTGCGCGACACCCGCGTGCCCTTGAGCTTCTCGGATTTCACGATCCCCTTCGGGAGGTTCCAGAGGAACGCCGGGGCGTCGTCGACCGGGAGCGTGACCACGGCGCGGCGGTTGCGTGACTGGAGGCGCACGTCGATGGAGCCGTCCTCCCGGAGATCGGCTTCCCCCGTGGATCCCTGGAGCGCGTCGGCCAGGAAGTCGTCGGCATCGGCCCATCCGGGACCGGAGAGGAGCCGGTCCACGAGACCGAGGCGCTTGAGCTTGCGGACGGGCATGCGCTTCCTCGCCCAGGCGAGGAGGGCGCCCCAGACGTGGAGACAGGGGGCAGAGGGGCAGGCGCTGCATTCCGCCTCCTCGAGATCCGCGCTGATGGTGACGCGGGCGTCCCGGTATCGGGCGGTGAGGGCCGTGGGGCTGCGGCGGATCTCTCGGACCTGGTCGGCGGGGGCGTTCCCGGGGTCGGGGATGTCGCGGGCGCTCAGGGTCTCGAGCGTCTTGTCGACGAGGAGCGGCATGGTGTTCCCTCTCTCCATCTTTGCGCTTGCACTAGTAGTTATCGGCTTCAGCAGGGCCGGGCTTTCGGAGAAAGCGGAAAGGCGGGGAGGCGGGTGGGTCGATACGCTCGATTCGCCGGGTTGCCCCCTACGGTGCAACCCAGTGAATCAAAGCGGACTCACCCCTAGCGCGGCCTGAGGTCCTGGATTATCCGGCGGGCGGCCTCGGATTCCTCGGTGGAAGGCCTGCACTCCAGGGCCCGGGCCGCGGCCTTCGATGCCTCGTCGGTGCGCCCCGTGCGGAGCAGGCAGCGCGCGTGCTCGAGGTGGGCGGCGGCGATCGTCGGGTCGTTCTGGAGGGCCTCCTCCCACGCCCGGACCGCCTGGGGGAACTTTTCCTCGATCTCGAGCAGGAAGGCCAGCCCCGCCAGCGCGCCGAAGGATTTCGGGGCCGATCCACGCGCCGCCTCGTAACGCGCGCGGGCCTCGTCCACCCTGCCCGCCATGCGGTGGGCGTCGCCCAGCATGACCTGCGCGTCCGGATAGACGGCGACCTCGCGCGGGATCGCCGTCAGCAGGGGGATGGCGCGCTCCTCCTGCCCGGTCGAGAAGGCCTGCTCCGCGAGAAGACGGAGTTCCATGGACGCCTGCTCGAGCCAGAGCCGGGTCTGTGCGTCGCGGCCGTAGCGGGCCCGGAGCGAGCCGATCGAGCGGACCCCCTCCAGGGGCCGGCCCGTCACGTACGTCTGCATGGCCTCGGCGACGAGCCGCCGTCCCTCGCGGCGTTCGGCAACGGCCCTGGACGCCGGCCCCGCCAGATCGGTATAGAGCAACCGCTGCGGGTCCCCGCGTCGCACGAGGTCGAGCCAGGCGATGGTGGTGGGCCGCGAGTCGAGATAGAGGGCCCGGGCGGCCGTATGTTCGATCGAGCACAGGTCGTCGGTGATCACGGGGCCGGGGTCGAGGCGGAGGCGCACCGAGTCGAGATCGGCCGCGAGATGGCCCAGGAGGGCGAGCGCGCCGGGGAACGCGGGGTCGAGGATCTCGGGGGCCACCCCCCGGGCGAGGCGCCCTTCGAGGAGGGAATAAGGGATCGGGGATGGGGCGAGGGAACCCACGAGGATGTAGTCGGTTCCGGGTAGGACTTCCCAGAGGGTCCCGTGCGGAAAGGAACCGGCGAAGGTGCGGAGGACGGACTGGAAGTCCTCCGTGGTGAGCCGGTAGGCGTGGACCCACAGGCAGAAGAGGCCCCCCGGCGCTAGCCGCTCCTTCACCTCCTCGAAGAAGTCGCGCGTGAAGAGCGAGGCCATGCCGCTCAGCCAGAGGTTGGAGGGCTCGGAGATGATCACGTCGTAGCTGGCCCGGGAAAACTTGACGGCGTTCCGGCCATCGGCGACCCTGAGATTCATGCGGGGGTCATCGAGCACCGCATGAATCTCA
>JAHFOZ010000047.1 GCA_023261405.1 Planctomycetota bacterium | reverse complement strand
CAGCCGCCGCAGGTAACCTGATCTGACCCGTCTCACCCGCCGTTCACAGAGCGGCGGGTGGGACGTCCCTGGCCGTTCTCCGTCGTCTCCGTGCGCTCTGCGGTGGGGTGGGGGTCTAATGCCCGCCGGCGGCCTTGTGCTCCTTGGCGGGCTCGGGGGCCTTGAGGCGGAGGATCTCGTCGAAGCGCTCCAGCAACTCCCGGTGGAAGGCCGTCGCCTCGTCTTCGCGGAAGAAGCGCTTGATGAACGGCTGGACGAGCACCGTGCGGCCGCCCTTCTCGTTCACCTCTTCCACGTTCGTCTCGTGGGTGGCGAACTCGGGCGCCACCTTGAAGTCGTAGAGCCGGAAGGTCAGGATCTTGTAGTGCTTGAGGTCCGCGCCCTGCACGAAGGTGTGGCGGAGCTGCCGCGCCAGCGGGACGACCGCGAGCTCCTCGAGGATCTTCACGGCCGCTATTCTACCGGCGCCTTCGCGCTTTGGAAGAATTTTTCCAGCGCGTCGAGGTCACGGTGCACCGGGCAGTCCGGCAGGCTCGCGAGCACCTCGGCCCCGTAACCCTTCGTGAAGAGCCGCGTGTCGAAGATCACCACCACGCCGCGGTCGCTGCGCCGGCGGATCAGGCGCCCGAAGCCCTGCCGGAGGTCCAGGATCGCCTTCGGGAGCGAGTAGTTCGTGAAGCTCTGCGGGTCACGCTCCGCGAGCGCCTCGAGCAGCGGGTCGCCGGGGTTCATGAACGGGATCTTGTCGATCGCCAGGCAGGAGAGCGCCTCGCCCGGGATGTCCACCCCCTGCCAGAAGCTCGAGGTGGCGTAGAGCGCCGTCCCCTCGTCCTTCCGGAACTCCTTGAGCAGCTTCGAGCGCGGCTTGTCCCCCTGCCGAAGGATGCGCACCCCCGTCTCCTCCGCCGCCTCCGCGCAGGTCTCGAGGTTCCGGTAGGAGGTGAAGAGCGCCATCGTCCGGCCGCCCAGGAAGCGGATGATCCGGTTGAGGTGCCCCGCGACCTCCGGCGCGAATCCGGGATCGTTCGGCGAGCACTTCATCTTCGGGACCACCAGGATCGCCTGCTCCCGGAAGTCGAAGGGCGAGGCCACCCTCAGCTCCCGCGCGCCGTCGGCGCCCGTCTCGCGCTTCACGAAGTCGAACTTCCCGGTGGCGGTGAGGGTGGCGGAGGTCACGACCACCGTGGGGGTCTCCTTGAAGAGCTGCTCGTCCAGCACGGGGGCCACGTCGATGGCGCGCGAGAAGAGCCGCGCCGTCTCGGCGTCCCGCTCCGCCCAGTAGACCATGTTCCTGTCCGCGAGGTCGAGGAAGGACGTGAGCGTCCCCACGTAATGGTCCGCGGCCCGGATGAACTTCGAGAGCTTGTCCTGCTCGGCCGGGTCGTCCGTCGCTTTCCGCGCGTCGCCCAGCAACCCCTTGAGCGTGCCCACGGAGCGCAGCAGGTCGTCGGCCTGCACCCAGTTCGGCTTGAGGAGCCGGCGCCCGCCGGCCGCGTCCCTCACCCGGCCGAAGAAGGCCTGCGAGGCCCGGCGCAGGTCCTGCGCCACCCCGCCCTTGCGGAGGTGCCGCGCGGCGCGGCTGAGCGCGCCGATGGACCAAGGCGAGAGCCGCTTCCCGAAGAAGTCCCGCGCGATGTCCGCCAGGTCCTGCGCCTCGTCGCAGATCACGACCGAGGCGGGCGGCAGGATCACGTCCCCCGCGCCGGCCGCCCTCACCATCAGGTGCGCGCAGAAAAGGTGGTAGTTCGTCACGATCACCTGCGAGCCGCGCAGCTTCCGCCGCGCGTCCATCGCGAAGCACTCTTTGTAGAACCGGCACTCCGAGCCGTTGCAGAGCTCGGAGACGCCGTTCACCTTGTTCCACACGGCGTTCTCCGGCTCGAAGTCGAGGTCGGAGAGGTCGCCCGTCTTCGTCCCGTCCGCCCACTCCTGCAGCTTCTGCCAGTGCCGCAGCTCCTTCTTGTCGAAGGTGATCGGGCTCAGCTCGCCCTTCGTCTCCTCCAGCCGGTCCATGCAGAGGTAGTTGTTGATCCCCTTGATGAGGGCATAGGTGAAGGGCTTCGGGAAGAGCTTCGCGAGCGCCGGGAGGTCCTTCTCGTAGATCTGCTCCTGGAGGGCGATGTTGGCCGTGCAGACGATCACGCGGGAGTCCGCCGCCTGCGCGTGGGCGATCGCGGGGATGAGGTAGGCGTAGGTCTTGCCGATGCCGCAGGGCGCCTCGATCGCCAGGTGGTGCTTTTTTGCGATGGCGTCCGCGACCGCCCGGGCCATCTCCTCCTGGCCCGCGCGATGCTCGTAGCCGCGGGATTTCTTTTCGAGGATCCCGTCGGGCCCGAAGAACCCCTCGATCATGGAAGTCGAGTTGTAGCAGAAAGCCGGCGGGGGCGCTATACTGCCGCCCCGGTGGTGACGCTCGCCGACGTCCGCTCCGCGCACGCGCTCATTTCCAAAGCCGTGATCCGGACGCCGGTCCTTCCCCTGAAATTCGCCGAGCGGCCCGCGACGTTCGTCAAGTGCGAGAACCTCCAGCGCACCGGGGCCTTCAAGCTCCGCGGGGCCATGAACCGCGTCGCCCGGCTCCCGCGTTCCTGCAAGGGGGTCACCGCCTCCTCGAGCGGCAACCACGCGCAGGCCGTGGCCTTCGCCGCGCGCATGCGCGGGATCAAGGCCTGCATCGTGATGCTCGACCAGTCCGTGCCCCACAAGGTCGAGGGGACGAAGGGCTACGGCGCGGAGGTGATCCTGGGCGGCGCCGACAGCACCCTGATCCGCGAGCGCGCCGAGCGGGAGGCGGCCGAGCGCGGCTATGTCTACATCCCGCCGTTCAACGACCCGCACGTCATCGCGGGTCAGGGGACCGTGGGCCTGGAGATCGTGCAGGACCTGCCGGACGTGAAGGCGGTCGTGGTCCAGATCGGGGGCGGGGGGCTGATCAGCGGAGTGGCCGCGGCGGTCAAGGGCTTGAAGCCGCGCTGCAAAGTCTTCGGCGTGGAGCCCGAGGGGGCGGCGGCCATGCTGCGCTCGCTCGAGGCGGGAAAGCTCGTCACGCTCGACCGCGTGGACACCATCGCCGACGGGCTCAAGCCGGTGGCGGCGGGCGACCTGACGTTCGACCACGTGAAGAAGTTCGTGGACGACGTCGTGCTGGTGAGCGACGCGGAGATCATGGCCGCGGCGAAGCACCTGCTGCTCCGGGAGAAGCTGGTGGTGGAGCCCTCCGGCGCGGCGTCGCTCGCGGCGATCTTCGCGGGGAAGCTGAAGCTCCCGAAAGGGCCCGTGGTCGCCATCCTCTCGGGCGGCAACGCGGACGTCCGGGCGATCCTGGACTGGGGCGGGGCTTGAACGGCGAGGACGCCCGCGGCGAGGGAAGTGTCCGGGCGCGCGCGTGCTTCCACATCGCGCTGGCCGGCATCTTCCTGCCCCTGGTCGGCCCGATGCTCACCTTCATCCTCGCGTGGAACAATCCGCAGGTGCGTGAAAAGACGCTCCAGGGACTCTGGTCGAAGCGCCTCTGGCTGCTCGCGCTGGCAGACCTGCTCGTCGTGGCCGCGCTCTTCTGGCTGGCCGCGAACAGGGAACTCCTGGAGAGGAGCACGGAGGCCGCGAAGGCCCGGGTCGCGGCGGTCGACGCGAAGGTGCAGGAGGCCGGCCTCTTCGAGGTCCTGCCGGGACCCGTCCGGCCACCGATGGACTGGGTCGGGCTCCTGTCGTTCCTCCCCGTGGTCGCCGGGGGAGTGTTTCTGGCATGGCGGGCCCGGCGCGTCTCCCTTCGACCGGTGCCCCTCTGGGGCGGAGTGGTCCTCACGCTCGGGGGGACCTATGCCGCCGCCGTCGGCCTCACCTGGGCGATCCCGGCCGCGGCGGGGGGGACTTCGAAGGGGGCGACCCTGCTCGTGCTTCTTGCGGATACGATCCTCTTCCTGGCGCTCGCCCTCCTGGTCCGGCGCCGGCTGGACCGGACGCCCCTGCCCGCGCCGCCGCCCGGGCCGAGGCTGTCCCTGCTGAAGGCGGGTCTCCTCGGGGCCTACTACCTCCTCACCGGGTTGCCGCGGATCGCGGTCGTGCTCGGGGTCGTGAACCTCGTGGCGCTGGGCGGCCGGGGCGCAGGCGAGGGCGTGGTGGAGCAGCTCGCGCAGATGGGCCTGGGGCCGCTGGGGGCGGCGATGTTCGCGGCGGGCGTGGTCTACTTCGGGCCGCTCGGCGAGGAGCTCCTCTTCCGGGGGATCATCCTGCCTCGGCTCGCGGCCCAGCTGGGCGAGCGCTGGGCGCTCTGGGGCAGCGCCGTCCTCTTCGGCCTGCTTCACCCGCACTACCTGCTCTTCATGCCGATGGTCGTCTTCTACGGCTGGGTGTTCGGCTGGGCGCGGCTCCGCACGGGCGGCCTGGAGGTCCCCGTCGCGCTCCACATGCTGGTGAACGGGGTCATGGCGTTCATCATGCTGGGGGAGTAGGCCCGCTTACGGAATGCTGATCCACGCGACGATCTGGTCGCGCACGCCGTTGGGCACCGCCTCCGACTGGAGGTTGCTGTGGCTGAAGATGAAGCCGCCGTTCCCCGCGGGCGGGAAGACCTTCGACTCCTCGGGGACGTTGAGGACGGGCACGCCCGTGGCGCTCGTCACGGCGACGAGGCGGTCGTCGTCGCCCGGGATGAGGGGGCTCAGGCCGCCGTCCCTCGACGCGCCGGCGACGAGGAAGTAGCGCGCGCCGTTGTCGGCGTAGGCGGCGTTGAGCTGCGAGGCGGTGCCGCCCGTCTGCGCGTTGTCCGTGAGGCCGGGGAAGTAGTTGGCGACGACCGGCAGCGTGAGGGCGCCGGTGGGCTCCACCCAGGAGAGGATCACGTCGTCCACGGCGCCGCCGTGCGGGGAGCCCAGCGTGATGAAGTTCCGCACGAGGCCGTCGAGCGGACCGGTGCAGGTGGCGGCGTCGTAGTTCGGCAGCGCCGCGCGCGCGGGATCGTCCTTGGAGCGCTCGATCGCGTAGCGCGCCACGATGCCGCCCAGGCTGTAGCCCAGGAGGTCGGTCTTGAAGCCGCCGGCGGCGTTCCGCTTGATCTCGTTGTAGAGCCAGTTGCCGTTCTCGGCGATCGGCCGGCCGCTCTTGTACTGGTAGACCGCGATGTTCGCGTACCGGGCGGCGAGGCCGTCCACGAGCCCGTTCGCGCCCACGAAGTTCCGCGCGTCGTCGGAGGTGGAGTGGACGAGGATCAGGTTGCCCGCGGACGCGAAGAGGCCCGCGATGCTGCCCTGGCCCACGGTGACCGGCGTCGCTCCGGGCTGCGCGCTCGAGACCACGAAGTCGTCCCCGGCGGCCGTGACCTGGTGAACCTGGGTGGCGAGCATCCGCTTCTGGGCGACGAGGCGGTAGTGCTCTCCCGAGGAGTTCGCGGCGAACGAGAAAAGCACCGCGGCGAATCGGCTGAAGTGCGTGGCCTGGACGCTGATCGTCCGCAGGACCGCGTCCTGGGAGAGCGTGGGGAGGATCTCCGGGTCGTCGGCCTCCGAGCGCTGGACCACGCGGAGCCGCGTGGCGTCGGTGATCAGGAAGTCCGTCACGTACTGGAGCGAGTAGTTGATCGTCACGGTGACGGGGAGTGCGAACACCAGGCCCGCGGGTCCGAACTCGAGGTCATGCATCCCGGCGGGAAGAGACCCGGTCCCGGTGACGTTGGTGATCGTGATCGTCGTGGTCGAGGCGAGCGCCCCGGGGGGGATGACGACTTTGACGCCGTAGAAGGGGGAGGCGATGTCCACGATCCCGACGGTGCCTCCGGCGGCGCCGACCGGCTGGGAGGCCAGGAGGGGGCCGGCGACGGAGCTGGAGGATTTCTTGTCCCCGCCCGGGGGGTCAAAGCACGCGCCGAGGGCGGCGGGGAGGGCGAGGATGAGGGGGAGCCGGCCAATCGACTTCATGCGTCCTCCAAGGAATTGTACGAGCGGTCTGATCCGCGCGCCGGCGGAATGTGGCGCGTCTCCTTACCCTTTCGGCCGGCGCGGCCCGGCCTCTGCAGATCGGACGACTTGCTCGAGCCGCCCGTCGTTCATAGAATGGGCCGACCGTAACAGAGGGAGATTGGACCATGAAAACGACGTTCGCCGCCGCGTTCCTGCTTCTCGTGGGGTTCGCCGTCGGGGCGTCCCAGGACAAGCCCAAGGTCGGGTACACCGACACGCCCATGCTCCCGGACGGGAAGTGGCGGGTCCATGACGGCACGCGGCCCCAGCCGCGGATCGTGACGCCCGGCACGTTCAGCACGCAGGACCAGGCCGGACTGCCCCCCTCGGACGCGATCGTCCTCTTCGACGGCAAGGACCTCTCGAAGTGGAAGGCGGGGAACGGGCAGCTCCCCGGCTGGAAGGTCGAGAATGGATACATGGAGATCCCCGCGAAGGGGACGCCGAACGGGGGCGAGATCACCACGAAGGACGAGTTCGGCGACATCCAGATCCACGTCGAATGGCGCGCGCCGGACCCCGCGAAGGGGAAGGACCAGGGGCGCGGCAACAGCGGGATCTTTCTCATGGGGCGCTACGAGCTCCAGGTGCTCGACTGCTTCGACAACCCGACCTATCCCGACGGGCAGGCCGGTTCGCTCTACGGCCAGTGCCCGCCGCTCGTGAACGCCAGCCGGAAGCCCGGCGAGTGGCAGGTCTACGACGCGGTGTGGATCGCCCCCCGCTTCAAGGACGGCAAGCTCGAGACCCCGGCCTCGATGACGGTCTTCCACAACGGCGTGCTCCTCCACAACCGGAAGGAGCTGATCGGGACGACCAACCACAAGACGGTGGGGACCTACAAGGAGCACGGGCCCACGGGGCCGATCAAGCTCCAGGACCACGGCGACCCGGTGCGCTTCCGCAACATCTGGGTCCGGCCGCTCAAGGGGTACGACGAGCCATGATCACCGTCGCGATCCTGGCGTTCTTCTGTGTTCCGCAGGACGCCGACGCCCTCGTGAAGTCCGCCGAGGCCAAGGCGAGGAACCGCGACTTCAACGGGGCGATCGCGGACTACACGAAGGCGCTCGAGATCAACCCGCAGCTCCAGAAGGTCTGGTTCCAGCGCGCCATGCTCAAGACGTACTCGAATGACGACCAGGGGGCGATCGCCGACTACGGAAAGGCGGTCGAGGTGGATCCGGCCTACGGGCTGGCCTGGTTCAACCGGGGGCTCCTCCGCCTGGGGCGCAAGGACCACGACGACGCGATCTCCGATCTCACCAAGGCGATCGACCTCAAGCCCACCGATGCCGACACCTACTTCAACAGGGGCAATGCCTTTGCCGCCAAGGGCGACCACGACCGGGCGGTGAGGGACTACACGAAGTCGATCGAGCTCAAGCCGAAGTACGCCTCGGCCTACATCTACCGGGGCGACTGCCTCGCCCGCAGGGGCGACCCCATCGGCGCCATGCTCGACTTCTCCAAGGCCATCGAGATGAACCCCAAGGACGCGGAGGCCTACTACTTCCGCGCCTACGCCCAGTACGACCGGCAGGCCTGGGCGGACGCGAAAGCCGACTTCCAGAAGGCCTACGACCTGAACGCCCTCTCCGGCTTCCGGAACGACTACGCGCAGCTGCGGCTCTGGATCGTCCGCACCCGCCTCGGGGATCCGGATGCCGGGAAATCCCTGAAGGAGTACATCGCCAAGGAGCGCCGGGGCCGCCCGGACGACTGGGTGTCCACCATCGCAGGCTTCCTGCTGGGAGACGTGAAGGAGGGACACTTCGAGGCCGCCGCGGGGGCGAAGGTTCAGATTTCGGACTTCCACTTCTACGCCGGGGTGAAGCGCGCGATTTCGAAGGACGCCGCCGGCGCGAAGGACCACTTCCAGAAGTGCCTGGCGATCGCCGAAGCCGCCGACACGCCCGAGCACGTCAGCGCGCTCATGGAGCTGGAGCTGGCCCAGAAGACGAAGTAGCCGGGCGCGCGAACCGGTAGAGCCGTATGGTCTCCATGAGCTCCACTTCCCGGGAAAGCTCGCGCTCGAACTCCGCCCGCAGCCGCTCGAGGAGTTCCCCCGAGGGGGCCGTGGCCGCGTAGGGGGCGTAGGCCCGTTCCTCCATGCGCCGGAGCATGCCTTCCACCGTGATGCGCTGGGGCCAGGCGAAGTCCCGGAAGCCCGCCGGCTCGAGGAGCACCGACAGCAGCTCCCGCACGGGCCCGATGCGGGTGCTGGTGAGGGGCGGGTCGAAGGGGATCGGGGAGATCTCGAAGGTGCGGCGGATGAGCCGGGAGACCGGGTCGTCGCCGAGGCCGCCCCGCTCGTTCGAGCGGTGGATGAGGCCGCAGGGGCCGGCGAACTCGCTCACGAAGAGCGATCCGCCCGGCGCCACGAGGGCGGCGAGGGGCCGCACGACCGGGCGCCAGTCCTCCAGGCGGTGGATGACGAAGAGGAGCGTCACCAGGTCGAACGCGCCCAGCCCGTCGAGGTCGCGCGTGATGTCGATGCGCCGGGTCTCGACGTTCGCGAGCCCCAGCGCCCCGGCCTGCGCGCGGAGGCGCCCGAGGCAGGCGGTGTCGACGTCGCTCGCGAGGATGCGGTCGCCGGGGCCGGCGCTCCGCGCGAAGGGCAGGGCCTCGTTCACGCCGGTGGCGGCGCCGAGGAAGAGGCAGCGCTTCGGTCCCGGACCGAGCGCCTCCCGGAGGTGGGTCGCCACCTCGCGGCGGACCGCGTCCGGCCAGGCCTGGTTCGCCTCGTAGAAGAGCGCCGGATCCGCCGCCGCCCGGGAGTTCATGACCTTGATTATCATGAAATTGAATTGAAGTATCAAACACTATCACGAAACGAGATAGGCTCCGGGAGGGCCGGCGGGGTCCCTCCGATTTCGCGTGATCGGGTCCCGGGGGCCTGTATAATACGCCGCGCGGATGGGTGATTGAGGAGCGATGCATGCGAATCCACACGGGCGCGGCGCGGCCCCTGCTTGCGCTGGCCCTCGCGGCCCTGCTCATCCCGGCGTGCGGGAAGGAGTCGGGTTCTCGGTACGACACGACGGCCCCGCCGGCGCCTCCTCTTCCCCCGGTGCCGCAGCCGGACTTCTCGCTGCAGGACGTCAACCCCAACTCCGCGACGTTTTCCACGAACGTCTCGCCTCGGGACTACCTCACCACGAAGGTCCCCGCGTTCTACTTCGGCCACGCCACCTGAGGGTACTGTCAGAGCCAGTTTGGCTACCTGAACACGATGCAGGCGGACCTGCTGGCCGCGAACCCGGCCACGAAGATCCGCATCCTCGGCGTGAACGAGATCGGCCACGAGTCGGGGAATCCGGCGATCACCACGGGACGCAACCTGCCCTGGCTTCAGGACGTGGCCGGCCAGGACGCCTGGACGAAGTGGGCCCCCGTGCTCCGTGATGTGATCATCCTCGACACCGCCAACATCAAGCAGGCGGTCTACAACCTGACCGTGAACGACCTGGCGATCACGGCGAACTACAACGCGCTGAAGGCGCTCCTCAAGTCGGTCGCCGGCGAGTAAGCCCTATTCGACCGGCGCGCTCACGCGGACCTCGCGGGCGCGCAGCCGCTTCGCCGCCTCCACCAGGTCCGGCCACGCCTCGAGCAGCTTCCCGAAGCGGAGCACCAGCCGCTGGGTGAGCGCGCGGGCGGCCTCGAAGTCGCGGCCCGGGAGCAGGTCCCGCGCGACGCCGAAGTCCGGTTCCGTGAGCGCCACGAGGATGGAATCGATCGCCGCGCGGATGTCCGCGGCCAGCCAGGGGGTCGAGTCGCCGGCCTCCTTGAGGCTCTGCTCCAGCTCCTCTACGCGCGAGGAGGCGCGGGTCCAGAGGAGGCGCCGGAGGCACTCCTGGAACCCGGCCGCATCGAGCGACGCGAGGTCCACGAGGTGCTTCCCCAGGGCCTTCATCCTCGGCGCACCCGACGGCTTGGCGGGCCCCATCTCGAGCGAGGCCAGGCAACAGTTGATGACCTCGTGGACCCCGCCCACGCGGCCCAGGGCCTGGGTGCTCTTCGCGGAGAAGCTTCGCTGCTCGAGGGGCAGGTGATCCACGGTCCAGGGCAGCTGGGCGAGGAGGGCCGTGTCCAGGGACTGCCGCAGCGCCACGGCGAAGACCCCGTCCTGGTTCCGGTGCACGGGCATGAACGGGGGCAGGAGGGCCCGGTTGTCCAGGCCGAAGGCGTAGGCCATGAGGGAGGGGCGGTCGGTGAGCGTGAGGCGGGGGGCGGCGCGGACCACCTCGCGCGTCGCGGCCCCGAGCCGGTAGCTTGCCTCCGAGGCGAGCAGCCTATTCCGGGTGGCGCCGGTGGCCGCCAGCGTCCAGATCGATGCGCTGGAGGCGCAATCCCCGGCCAGTCCGCATTGCGTCAGCACCACGCCCGCCGGGCCCAACCCGGCCCGCTGGAGGAAGCGCGCATCGATGGAGTCGATGCTCAGCTCCTCCGCCTCCCGGCCGATCCGGGCGAGCGTCTTCCCCAGGGTCTTCTCATGCAGGGCCAGGAAGTCCGCGTCCAGAGGGGCCCCGGCCTTCAAGGCGGCCGCGCGGTCCG
This sequence comes from Planctomycetota bacterium, assembly GCA_023261405.1. Taxonomy (GTDB): domain Bacteria; phylum Planctomycetota; class MHYJ01; order MHYJ01; family JACPRB01; genus JACQFK01. The sequence continues at coordinate 7,043 of JAHFOZ010000047.1, read as the reverse complement.
GGAAGGCCCAGAGGTCCATGCCGATCGAGCCCGAGGAAAGGGCCACTCCGGGGGCGGGCGGCTCCGGGGGCCCCGCCGGGCGGCAGACCGTGTCGTCGTCCACGCTGACCACCAGTCCGCCCACGGTGTCCAGGAGCAGCGCGTTCCGGTTCGCCCCGGTCGTGTGGCCGCAGCCCTCCGGGTCCGCCAGCGCGAACGCGACCAGCCCCGGATCGACCCCCGCCTCCCGCGCGAGGGCCTCCGCGAAGCGGTCCTTCTCCGCGCGGTCCGCGTGCCGGAGGGCGGCTCCGTGCCGGGACTTGAGTCCCGCCAGGATCTGCCGCGTGCGGCCGCACCCGTCGGGCGTGCCCGCATCGTCCATGACCGTGAACTCGCAGGAACGGCCGTGCATCTTCGCGTTCCCGATGTAGCTTTCGAGGCAGCGCTCGAGACTCTCGGGTCGCTCGCGTGTCACCACGCCCAGGGCGGACACCGGCGGAGGGACGGGGCCCGCGTCGCCCGACCCGCGCACGAGGTCCAGCACCTGCCTCCGGGTCACGAGGAGCCCGGTGCGGGCGAACTGGGCGAGCTGGAAGAGGATGGGGGGGACCTGGTCCGGAGGCAGCTCGGCGCCGCGGCAGATTTCCCGCGCGTGCCCCTCCAGGGTCCGGAAGGAGGTGCAGGCGACCAGGAGGTCCACCTCCATGGTCGAGAGCAGCTTCGATTTCCCCGAGGGCTCCGCAAACACAAGCTCCCGCCCCTCGCCCAGGGTGAAGGTGTGGAGTCCGAGGGCGCGGAACTCCTCGGCGGCCGGTGCGGATGGGGTCATGTCGGGTCCTTCACAAAGGGGACGAGAGGCGGATGCCCCGCGCGCGCAGGGTCCGTGCCGCCGCGACGAGGGCGGGCCAGGCTTCGAGGAGCCGGCCGAAGCGGGCCACCAGGCGCTGGGCGAGGGCCCCCGCCGCCGCCGCGTCCCGTCCGCCGGAAAGGTCGAGCGGGACGATGTGGTCCCCGCCCGTGAGCGCCTGCCGGGACTGATCGATCAGCTTCTGCACGTCGGCCGCCCACCAGGCCGGCTCGCCCTTGAAGTGGGCGATCTGCCGCTCCAGGCCCTGGATTCCGCGGCTCAAGCGCAGCCAGTCGATGCGGAGCAGGAAATTGCGGAACTCACGGGCGGGCAGCCCCGCCAATTCCGCGATGTGCCGACCCATCAGGGCGAAACGATCGGCTCCCTCAGGCTTGAAGAAGCCCGGTTCGAGGGAGGAGAGGCAGGAGACGAGGATGTCGTTGAAATCGAGGCGCGTGACCGCGTCGGGCAGCATGGCCCGGCCCGTGGGCGGGACGTGCGGGATGACCCAGGGGAGCGTGCCGAAGAGCGCCGTCTCGGAGCACTTGCGGAGCGTGAGCGCGAAAACGCCGTCCTCGTTCCGGGTCACGGGCATGAAGGGCGGGAGGAGCGAGCGGTTGTCGAAGCCGGCCGCCGTGGTCATGAGATGGGGCCGGTGGGTGACGGTAAGGCGGTTCACGGCGCGGACTACTTCGCGGCTGGAGAGCGCCGCCCGATAGGCCGCCTCGGAGGCGAGGAGGCGGTCGCGCGAAGGGCCGCCGAGCGACAGAAAACTTCCGTGCGAGCCGAGCGCGGAGTCCCCCGCGGTCCCCATCTGGGTCAGCGCCACCCGGCCGTCGCCCGCGCGGAGCCTCCGGAGGAAGCGGGCGTCGATCGTGCCGAAGTCGGCCGTCCCGGCGGCCGCGGAGGCGGGGTCGCGGCCGAGGAGTTCCTCGTGCAGGCCGAGGAGGTCCTTCTCCACGGGCGGGGCGGCCCGGAGCGCCGAATCGCGGTCGGGGTGGAACCAGGACTCCGTGAGGTCGGCCTCGGAAGTGAGCATGAGCCCGGGGGACGGAGTCATGGGAGGAGCGCAGGGGGTGCCGAGGGTGTCGTCGTCCAGGCTGACGAACATCTCGCCCACGGTGTCGAGAAGGAGCGCGTTCCGGTTGGCCCCGGGGGTGAAGCCGCAGCCCTCCGGGTCGGCGAGCGCGAACGCGAGAGTCTCCGGGTCCACGCCCGCCTCTTTGGCCAGCGCCGCGGCGTAGAGGTCCTTTTCGCGGCGGCCTGCATGGCGGATCGTGGCCCCGTGGCGGGCCTTGAGGCCCTGGAGCACGGCGCGGGTGCGGTCGTCCCCCGAGTCGTCCATGACGATGAACTCGCAGGCACGCCCGTGGGTCTTCGCATTCCGGATCGCGCCTTCGAGGCAGCGCTCGAGGCTCTCGGGCCGGTCGCGGGTGACCACCCCGAGCGCGGCGATCCGGGGCGGGGCGGGGCGGGGCGGCGATGGCGGCCGGAGGAGGTCGAGCACCTGCTTCCGGGAGACGAGCAGCCCCGCGCGGGCGAACTGGGCGAGCTGGTAGAGGATCTGGAGTTGCTGGTCCGGGGGAAGTCCCGAGGTGCGGCAGATCTCATTCGCGTGCGTCTCGAGGGGGCGGAAGGTGCCGCATGAGGTGAGCACGTCCACCTCCGCGAGGCTCAGGACCTTTGCGGCCCCCGAAGGCTCGGCGAAGACCAGCTCGCGGTCCTCGCCCATGGGGAACGTCACGACTCCCAGCGAGCGGTACTCATCCGCGTCGGCAGGGGCCTTCGTGCCGGGGGGGACGGCTCCGGGGGCCGCACTCATTCCATTTCCTTTCTCTGTGGCAGGGAAGCTCAGGGGCCCCAGCGGAAGGCCCGGCTCACCGTGCCGAGCACCGTGAAGAGCAGGCGTTCCTCGCTCACGATGAGCCGCGCGCGGGTGAGCAGCCCCAGGCGCAGCATCCCCACGCGGCCGTCGTTCGCCGTGAGCCGGTCGCCCTCCAGCGCGATCTCGATCCGGTAGAGGGCCGGAGAAGAGCCGCCCCCGGACTGCTCGGCCGGGGAGGCGACGTCGGCCGAGACCGCGGCGACCTTGCCGGGGACCCAGCCGAAGAGGGGCTCGGGGAAGGTGGGGATCTCGACGCGCGCCGTCATCCCGGGGTTCACGAAGCCCGCCTGGTGGCCGGGGATCCAGACCTCGGCGACGAACCCGGAGCCTTCCGGGGCGACGTGGAAGAGCAGCTGCCCCGGCTTGACGACCTCGCCCACGTGGCGGACCGATACCGATGTGATCGTGCCCCGGACCGGCGAGCGGACCTCGAGCCTCCCGAGCTGGTCCTTCTTCTGGTCGCGCTGGACCTCGAGCGCCTCGATGTTTCGCTGGGCGGTCTCGAGGTCCTTCTCGACATCGGCCCGGTGGCGGGCGAGCGCCACGGCGAAGGTGGACTCCGCCTCCCCGAGGGCGAGGCGCGCGGAGACGAGCTCTGCGACCGCCACGACCTTCTCGATCAGCTCGAGCCTCCGCAGTTCTTCCTTCCGGCGTTTGATCGTCAGGAGGGCCAGCTCCAGCTCCTGGAGCCAGGCGGCGAAGCGCTGGCGATGGCCGGAGAGCCCCTCGCCGGGGGGCGGCTTCTCGCGGTCGTACTCCTTGAGGCGGCCGGCCATGAGTTCCAGCTCCGCCCGCTCGGGCCGGAGGGTGCCGAGCTCGCGCTCGAGGGCCGTGAGCTCGAGGGTGAGGGGGGCGGGGTCGAGCCGGAGGAGCGGCGCCCCCTGCTCCACGCGCTGGTGCTCCTGTGCGAGGACCTCCACGACGCGGCCGCCGGTCTCCGAGTCCACGAGCCGGACCCGGCCCTGCGGCTGGATGCGCCCCTCGGCGAGAACGATCACGGGCACGTGGACCATGTAGGACCAGATTCCGAGGACGGCGGCCAGGAGGATGCAGGCATAAAGGGTCAGCCGCGCGAAGGGCGGCGGGGCCTGGGCGAGGAGGACCGCGGACTCCTTCAGGTCTTCAAGCTTTGCGGGGGTCATCGGCGGCTCCGCAGAATCGGTGGAAGAGTCCCTTGGCCTCGTAAAGCTCGGCCGGGGTCCCGTACTCCGCGACGCGTCCCCTGTCGAGGACGACGACGCGGTTGGCGGTCCGGGCCAGCGCGATGCGGTGGGTGGCCACGAGGATCGTGGAGGAGCGCAGCGCGGTGCGGATGCGGGTGAAGACCTCGCGCTCCATGCCGGGGTCGAGGTGGGCGGTGGCCTCGTCCAGGAGGAGTATCCTCGGGTGGCGCGCCAGGGCGCGGGCGAGGGAGAGCCGCTGGCGCTCGCCGCCGGAGAGCCGGGTGCCCGCCTCCCCGACTTCCGTGCCCAGGCGCGCGGGCAGGCGCTCGACGAAGGGGCCGAGCCCGACGATCTGGAGGGCGGAGAGGAAACGGTCGGCCGGGATGTCCGGTCCGGCGAGCTTGAGGTTGTCCTCGATGGAGCCGGCGAAGGTACGGCAGTCCTGGTCCACGAGGGCCATGGAGGCGCGCAGGGCGGTCAGGTCCCAGTCGCGGATGTCCGTGCCGTCCACGAGGATGCGCCCCGCGTGCGGGTTGTACATCCGCTGGACCAGCTTGATGAGGGAGCTTTTCCCGGAGCCGCTTTCTCCCACGATCGCCACGACCTCGCCGGGCGGGGCGCGGAAGCTGACGTCGCGGAGCACGTCCTCCTCGTAGCCGTAGTGGAACGAGAGCCCTTCCACGCGGATCTCGCCGCGGATCTCCTTGGTGACGCCCTGCTTCGGCCCGGCCTCGGGCTCGGCGTCCACGATGTCGGTGGCGCGGTCCAGTGTGGCCATGGCCTGCTGCACCTGGAGGACCATGTCGAGCAGGGAGAGGAAGGGTGGAAAGAGGGAGCCCGTGAGGGTGATGCAGAAAATGAGCTGGCCCAGGGTGAGCTCGCCGGCCATCACCTGGGCGCCCCCGAGCCAGTAGATCGCGACGATGACCGAGGCGGCGAGGACCCTGTTGATGACGCGGGGGATCATGGACAGGACCTCGAGGCGCGAGGAGGTGCGGATGATGCGGCCCAGGGGGGGCTCGGTGCGCTCGGACATCATCTCTTCGGCGCCGTAGGCCTTGATGGTGGCGAGGCCGCCGAGCATTGAGACGAGCTGGGCGTCGAGTTTTCCGCTCTGGGCGAGGATCTCGCGGTGGAGGCGGCGGACCGGGAGCCGCGCGAGGAGGGTGCTCACCAGCATGACGGGCAGGACCGTGGCGGCCGCGAGGGCCATCTGCCAGTGGAAGAGGAAGAGCGCCAGGCCCGTGAAGATCAGCACCAGGGAGTCGAGGGCGAGGGTGACGGGTCCCTGGGTGAGGAGGGTCTTCAGCCCGAGGACCCGGCTGAAGCGGTTGAGGATGTCGCCGACGCGGCGGGATTCGTAGTAGGCCATCGGGAGGCGGATGAGGCGGTGGAGCGTGGGGAACATGAGCTGCACGGAGACACGCTGGCCGATGGTCATGACGAGGATCGTGTTGATGACGGTGAAGAGCCCGCTGAAGACCGCCAGCGCGACGGCGAGGAGGCCGAAGAGGTGGAGGGTCCAGACTTCCCCGGACGGAAAGACGTGATCCACCAGGTTGGAGAAGAGGAGGGCGGTGCCGTAGGAGAGCCCGCTCATGAGCGCGGCGGCGGCGAACGATTCGACGAGGAGACGGCGGTGGGGGAGGATGAGGGCGAGGAGCCTGCGGAGGAGGTTGGGGGATTCCAGGACGGAAGGCAGGCCCTCCTTGGGGGCGAGGAGGAGGGCCTTGCCGGTCCATTCCTTGAGGAACTCCTCGCGGGAGGGTTTCTGGAGGCCCGACGCGGGGTTCGCGATCACGAGATGGTTGTTGACCACCTTGTGGACCACGACGAAGTGCCCGGCCCCCTCGTGGATGAGGTGGGCGACGAACGGGGTGGGGAGGCTCGGGAGGGCCTCGGGGATGGCCTTGACCGCATGGGAGATGAATCCCATCGCCTGGGCGGCGGCGGAGAGCCCCGCGAGGTTGCTCCCGTCGTTCAGGGTGCCGGCGGCCTCTCGCAGGTGATGCCACGAAGGATGGCGCCCGAAGCGCCGCGCGACGGTGGCCAGGCAGGCCACGCCGCACGTGGAGGCATCATCCTGGAGGACGCAGGGGTACTTTGCCATCATTCCCGATCCGGGGGTTGCCGCCGTATTCTATCCTTCCGCACGGCTAATGCAATGGCCTCCCCCTGCGGAACAGATCCCTGAATCGCTTGACAGCGGGGCGGGGCAGGGTTATCTTCCCAATGCACTATTGATCGGTCGGGAGGTTTTCATGGATCGCGGCACCTTCGGTGTCCTCTCGGGCGTCGTGGATCTCAGCGTGGCCGAGCAGCGCGAGATCCGGGGCGGAGTGGCGCAAATTCAGACTCGTGAAGACTGCATCCGGTCCGCGTATGCGAACTTCCTCGCCAGCCTGCGCGCCGGCTCGTCGCGCGCGAGCGCGCGGGCCACGCTGCTTTCGGACCTGGCGTACTGCGACACCCTCGGGGGGAAGTGATCCGGGGGAATTCTTTTTTTCTTTTTTCACTCGATTGCTTGACACCCGGGGATTCGAGGCCTATACTTCTGCGAGCTTGAAGGAGACAAGGAATGGCGACTGACGGTTTTGCTCCGATGTTCGGCGTGGTGGGGTTGACGGGGGCCGAGCAGCGCGGCGCGCGCGGCGGAAACCGGGCCTCCTGCATCCGGAACGCCTACGCGACCTACATCTCGAACATCCGCAGCGGGTCTTCGAGGTCCAGCGCAAGGTCGACCTTGCTGGGCGACCTGGCCTGCTGCAACCAGCTCTCGTCCTAGGGACAGAGCTCGTTTCGCAAGGCGAAATCTTGGGGGCGCGGACGGAATCATGGATTCCGCCCGCGCTCTTTTTTTTCGATGCACTCTCAAGGCTCCTGGGTGACGCGGGGGGCCGCAAGTCACGGGGGGCGCCCCTGGGTTCCTGCTTCGATGGACTCGCTACAAGGCGGAGTCTGCCCGGGAAAGGCTGAAGATTTCTGACCTTGGATGACCCGTGGACCAGGAGTACCATTTCTCGAGGCCCGAGGGGACGAATCGGAGTGTTTGTCCCGCCAGCGATCCGGAGATCGCCCTGCCCGCAAGGTCCCAGCGGCTCGTGGTCGAAAGGTCCTCGAAATGGCCGGGATCGGATGCGGCCCGGAACTCGAGGACGCGGTCGCCCAG
>JAHFOZ010000046.1 GCA_023261405.1 Planctomycetota bacterium | reverse complement strand
AGAAGCTCACGACGAGCGAGTCGGTTTCGATCGCCAAGCGCGTGGCGGTGGCGCTTGGGGTGGCGCACCGGCAGGGCATCGTGCACCGGGACATCAAGCCCGCGAACATCCTGATCTCCAAGGACGGGCTGGTCAAGGTAGCGGACTTCGGGCTGGCCAAGGACCCGGACGCGAACCGGTCGATCACGGGCACGCAGGAGATCGTCGGCACGCCTTACTACATGTCGCCCGAGCAGGCGAAGGGCGAGAAGGTGGACGCCCGGAGCGACCTGTACTCGCTGGGAGCCACGCTCTACCACATGGTGACGGGCCAGCGGGCGTTCGAGGGGGACACGCCGCTCTCGGTGGTCCTCAAGCAGATCAACACCGGCCTCAAGCCCGCGAGCGAGGTGGACCCGGAGGTGCCCGCGGCCCTCTCGGCCGTCATCTCGCGCCTCATGGCCAAGGACCCGGGGCAGCGCTACGCGTCCGCCGAGGATTTGATCCGGGATCTGGATGCCGTGAAACAGGGAGGGGCGAGCGGGTTCCGGCGCACGCTGGCCCCTTCATCCCGCAAGGCGGCGATGGTGGCTCTGCCGGTCGCGGGGATCCTGGTGGTGGGCATTGTGATCGGGGTGATCCTGGCGGGGCCGAAGGCCGAGCTTCCGGCGGCCCCCGTGGCCGCGATCCCCGTCCCGCCGCCCCCCGCGCCTGTCCCGCCGAAGCCTGCCCCGCCCCCCGTCGTGCTGCCCGCACTTCCCGTGGATCCCAAGGAGCGTGTGCTCGGGAGATTCAAGGATCTCCAGGAGCGCAAGGGGGGCGAGGAGGTGATGGCGCGGACGGAGGAGTTCCTGAAGGCGGTGGCGAAGAAGGACACCAAGACGGTGAGGGCCATGCTCGACCGCCTGAGCTTCGGGGACACGGCGGGGGAGTCCGGGGCGATGGAGACGATCTTCTCAAAGGCGTTCAACGAGCGGGCCCAGCTGGAGCGCTGGGAGGTGGAGGAGGTCACGTTCCGGAGCCGATTCCCGCGCGGTCCATCCACGAACGCAACAGCCCTGCTGACCTACCATTTCTCAGCGCCCATGGGGGAAATCACCGTGCAGGGGCAGGCGATCCACTGGGCGCGGCGCGGAGACGGCCTGTGGTACGTGGTCCGCCCGCCGAGGCCCGTCGAGAAATAGGCACGTTCAAAGGGAGTAGAAGACAATCTCGCGGTCGTTCGCTTCATTTCGGGCGATCCGCTTGCTTTGACCGGCCGCCGGCCTATAATCAGTCCAAGATGGCACCCAGCGAGGCGGAACGCATCGGCGAGCTTCTCATCGAAGAGGGCATCGTCACGGCGGAGGAGCTGGCGCGGGCGGTCGCCGAGGGGGGCGTGAAGGGGACGTCGCTCGCCGTGGCCCTGGAGTCCACCCCGCACGTCCGCCGCTCGGAGCTGGCCAGCTTCATCAGCAGCGACTTCCGCATCCCCGTGATCGCCGATCTCCGGCAGGTGACGGTGGCGGAAGGGATGACCAAGCTGGTGACGGAGAATCTCGCGCGCAAGCACGAGATGGTGCCGCTGGCGCGGATCGGGGAAATTCTTTGCGTAGCCAAGCCCAATTATTTCAACCGGGCGGCCATCCAGGAGCTGCGGCGCTCCACCGGGTTGAAGATCAAGGTCCTGCAGGCGGACGAGGCGCAGGTCCGCGCGCTCATGGACCGGCTGTACAAGGGCCTGCAGGTCGAGATTCCGGCCCCCCCGACCCGGAGGCCGGAGACCACGGCCTTCCGCGCCCAGCCGCCGCGTCCGGACCCCGCTGCGTCGCTCGACATGCCCCTCATCTCCATGCCCGACGAGGAGGGCTTCGTCGTGGCGGGGGGCAGGAAGCCGGGCGGGCAGGGCGGCAGCTACGACGAGGTGATCGAGATCCTGGAAGCCCTCAAGATCCCCCCCCAGGAGTACACGAGCGCCCTGCACGATCCCTTCGCCCGCCTGGTGGTCGAGTTCGACGACATCTTCGTCGGCGGCCGCGCCGTCTCCGCCTCGCGCGCCGTCTAGGGAATCAGCCATAAAACACTCCGTCCATTTTATGGCTTAGCGTAGAATCAACCCGTGATCGCGTTCCGGTACGAGGCGTTCGACGCCGAGTTCCTCCGGAGGATAAAGGAGCTCGCCTCGCTCATGGCGCTCTTCCAGCACCTCCTGCTGCAGGCCAATGGGGACGTGGAGCGCACGCTCCAGTACATGAAGCGGCTGCAGCAGAAGGGATACCTCGATCCGAAGGCGGATCTCGAGAGATTCCGGCGCTCCCTGGAGGACGAGAAGATCATCTCTCAGGAGCACGGGTTCCCCACGCTCACCCGGAAGGGGGAGGCCATGATCCGCCGGGATACGCTTGACCGGATCTTCAACAACCTCCGGCGCGGGGCGTTCGGGGAGCACCGGACGCCGCAGGCGGGGGAGGGCGGCGAGCGCCTGCCCGAGACCCGGCCCTACGCGTTCGGAGAGGACGTGTCGGGGATCGACGTCCAGCGCACCCTGCACAACTCGCTGCTGCGGACGGGCGCCGAGCTGCGCATCGGGGAGCAGGACCTCGAGGTGAACGAGCGCGAGCACCAGACGAGCTGCGCGACCGTCCTCCTCCTGGACATCTCGCACTCGATGATCCTCTACGGCGAGGACCGGATCACGCCCGCCAAGAAGGTGGCGCTCGCCATGGCGGAGCTCATCCAGACAAAGTACCCCAAGGACGCGCTCCACGTGTGCCTCTTCGGCGACGACGCGGTGGAGGTGAGCGTGGCGCGCCTCCCGTACGTGGGCGCCGGCCCCTACCACACGAACACGCGTGCCGCGCTCCAGCTCGCCCGGCGCATCCTCGTCAAGAAGAAGCACCCCAACCGGCAGGTCTTCATGATCACCGACGGGAAGCCCTCCGCCATCCACGAGAACGGGAAGCTGTATAAGAACCCGTTCGGGCTCGACCGCAAGATCGTCGCCCGCACGCTCGAGGAGGCGGCCACCTGCCGGCGGAATAACATCGTCATCACGACGTTTATGTTGACAGAGGATCCGACCCTCGTAGACTTCGTGAACACGCTCACCCAGGTGAACCGCGGCCGCGCCTACTTCTCCTCGGCGGAAAACCTCGGCGGGAGCGTCTTCGTGGACTACCTCAGGAACAGGAAGAAGAAGATTGGACACTGAGAACGTCGTCATCATCGGGAGCGGCCCGGCCGCCTTCACCGCCGCCCTCTACACCAGCCGGGCGAACCTGAAGCCGCTCCTCATCGAGGGCGAACCGGGGCGCACCGAGGGCCAGCCGGGCGGCCAGCTCATGATCACCACCGAAGTCGAGAACTACCCCGGCTTCCCGGAGGGCGTCAAGGGGCCCGAACTCATGGAACTCATGCGAAAGCAAACCGAGCGGTTCGGGACGCGCATCGAGACCGCGTGGATCGACCGGGTGGACGCCTCGACGCGGCCCTTCCGGGTCGTCTCGGGCGACCGCTCCTGGCAGGCTCGCGCCGTGATCCTCGCCACGGGGGCGGGCGCCAAATTCCTGGGGATCCCCTCGGAGAAGGACCTCCTGAACCGCGGGGTTTCCGCCTGCGCCACCTGCGACGGCGCGCTCCCGATCTTCCGGAACAAGCCCATCGCGGTCGTGGGGGGCGGCGATACCGCGGTCGAGGAGGCCACGTTCCTCACGCGCTTCGCCTCCATGGTCACCATCGTCCACCGGCGCGACCAGCTGCGCGCCTCCAAGATCATGCAGGACAAGGCCCGCCAGAACCCCAAGATCGACTTCCGCTGGAACTCCACGGTCTCCGAGGTGCTCGACGTCAAGGCGGGGAAGGTGACGGGCCTGCGGCTCCAGGACGTGAACACGAAGAAGGAGTCGGTGCTCGAGGTGGGCGGCGTCTTCATCGCCATCGGCCACTTTCCCAATACGGCGTTCCTGCAGGGCGTAGTGGACCTCGACGAGAAGGGCTACATCAAGGTGACCCGCGGGACCTACACGAGCGTCGAGGGGATCTTCGCCGCCGGGGACAACGTCGACCACGTCTACCGCCAGGCGGTGACGGCCGCCGGGATGGGGTGCATGGCCGCGATCGATGCCGAGCGCTGGCTCGAAGCCCAGGGACACCCTTGACGCTGCGGGAGAGGATAGACGAGGCGGTCCGCGCGATCGGCGCGCGCCCCAGGCCGGACTTCGCGATCATCCTGGGGACGGGCCTCGGGGCCGTGGCCGGGGCGATCCAGAAGGAGGCCTCGATCCCTTACGAGGACCTTCCGCACTTCGCCCGCTCCACCGTCCAGAGTCACAAGGGGGAACTGCTGTTCGGAACCCTGGAAGGCCGCCGGGTGGTCGCCATGGAAGGCCGCTTCCACGCCTACGAAGGCTACTCCATGGAGCAGATCACGTTTCCCGTGCGCGTGATGCGGGCGCTCGGCGCGCGGGGTCTCGTGGTCTCCAACGCCTGCGGCGGCCTCAATCCGTCCTACGCCAAGGGCGACCTGATGCTCATCGACGACCACATCAACATGATGGGGATGAACCCGCTGGTCGGGCCCAATGACGAAACCCTCGGTCCCCGGTTTCCGGACATGTGCCGGCCCTACGATCGCGAGTTCATCCAGACGGCCCTGCAGGTCGCGGCCGAGGAGCACCTGCCGGTGCGTCGCGGGGTCTATGTGGCCCTGACCGGGCCGTGCCTTGAGACCCCCGCCGAGTACAAGTTCCTCCGCACGATCGGGGCCGACGTCGTGGGGATGTCCACGGTCCCCGAGGTCATCGTAGGCGTTCATGCGGGATTCCGCATCTTTGGCATCTCGATCGTCACCGATGTCTGCATCCCGGAGACCCTGGAACCCGTGAACATCGAGCACATCATCGCCGCCGCCCGGTCGGCCGAACCCCGGATGGCCTGCCTCCTGAAAGGTTTCATCAAGCGCGCTTCCCTGTAAGGCGCCGGGCTTTACCGATCAGGAATCCCATTACTCCAGGGTAACAGGAAACCCCCTTCTTCCGGGGGCATCCCGCCGCAAGCCGCATATCATTGGTCTTCAAAGTGTTGTGGGCGGCGCTTGCACTCTGATTGGTACGGAGATTGCATAAGCTCCGCCGTTCATTGATTTGAAGTCAGCGAGATCGGGTGCCGGGGCGGAGGGGTGAGTTGACCGCCCCGGAGCCCGGATCTCCTGAGGAAATAGACCCGCCCTTACTGGACAAAGGAGCGGTTCCGACATGGTGTTGGGGCCGCTCCTTTATTTTTCAGTGAATCCCCCCTCGAAGCCGATAAACCCTGCAGAGTTCCGAGGGGGTCTCCATGCGTTTCCGTTTCAGCTTCGCCCCGCTCCTCCTCTTGGTGGGATGCGAAGCCCTTGTCGGCAAGCCCACCCCGCAGCCGGCGGACCTCCGCCCGGATGACCTGCGCGACAACGCGATCCCCGCGGGGGCTGCAGAGCCGGCGTGGCGCGACCTGATGCGGCACACGGCCATCCCCGAGCCGGGGAAGGCGCTGCATCCCTCCGTCTCGCGCGATGGCTCGATGCTCGCCTACTCCACCACCGAGTTCGGGCCCACCGCGCAGGTGGCCCTCAAGAGCGCCCAGGGGGCGGCGCCCATGCAGATCACCCGCAATGGCGGCGACAACCTGTTTCCACGGCTCTCGCCCGATGGCAGGCTGCTGGCCTACGCCTCCAATCAGGGGGGCAACTACGATCTGTACGTGGCCCGCGTGGATGCCCCCATGTCGCCCATGCAGGTCACGTTCGAGGCGGCCGACGAGGTCGCGCCTTCCTGGTCGCCGGACGGGAAGCATCTCGCGTACTGCGCGCGCACGCCCGAGGGCGTGTGGCAACTGGTCCTCGTGGACATCGGGAGCCGCGTCAAGACGTTCCTCGGCGCCGGGGTCTACCCCGATTGGTCGCCGGACGAGAAGGACCCCTGGATCTGCTTCCAGTCGCAGCCTCGTTCTCCCGGCGGGCGCACGAGCGTCTGGGCGGTGCGTCCGGACGGCACCCAGTTGCGGGAGGTCGTGGGGGATCGCGCCCAGGCCTGGTCCGCTTTCAATCCAAGATTCTCCCCGGACGGGCGTTGGATCGCGTACGCCACCCTGAGGCGCAGCCCCGAATCGCGCGCCTGGGGCGACCCGGAGGCGGCCGACGACATCTGGATCATCCGCCCGGACGGGACCCTCGACATGCGCCTTACGGACGACCTCTCGCCCGAATGGTGGCCCACCTGGGGAGGGGACCGGCTGTTCTTCGTCTCGAGGCGAAAGGGAGGCCAGAACATCTTCAGCGTGAAGGTGAAACCGCTTGAGGATGACAAGTGAGCCGCCGGGCGCTTCTGCTGTCGGCGCTCCTGGCGCAGGGTTGCGGGCTGGAGAGCGTCACGTACAAGGCGTATCCCGGGAACCCGTATCCCGACATCCGACACGTGGTCGTCCTGCCCTTCATGAACCGCACCCTGGACCCGCAGGCGAACTTCGTGGAGTTCTCCAACATCTTCGCTTCGGAGCTTCTGAAGTTCGAGGGGTTCCGCGTGGTGAGGCCGCTGCAGGCGGCCGAGGCGGCGGCGCCCGGCGAGAAGATCCAGTCGCTCGAGGACGTGCTCCGCTTCGCGCGGCGCTTCAAGGCGGACGCCATCGTGGTGGCCGACGTGACGGACTACGACCCGTACGATCCGCCGCGGATCGGCATCTCCGTGCAGTTCCTCCGCACGTCGGCGCGCGGCCTCGCGGCGGCAGAGATCGACCGCATCGTCCAGTCCTCCTCCTGGCGCCGCGGCCCGGTCGGGCTTTCGCGGGACAAGGCGGGGCATTTCATCGCGGCGTTCGAGCACGTCTACGACGCCCACGAGGAGCGGATCCGTCGGGAGATCGTCGCCTATGCCCAGGCGCAGGACGAGAGCGACTCGCCGTTCCCGGCTGAACGGGAGTTCCTGGCGGTCCAGGCCCGCTACCAGCAGTTCGTCTCCAACCAGGTGATCAACCACATCTTCGAGGTCTCCGCGCCCCATGCTCCGTGAGGACCGGGCCGCAGAAGCTCGGGGCCAAGTCTGCCCTGAAGGGGCAGCGGGTCACGAACCTGCGGGCCAGAGTGCTGGCGAAGAATTCCTCCGGCATCTCCGCCTCGAACGCAACCTGTCGCCCAACACGGTGCGGGCCTACGCCGGGGATCTGGGGCGCTTTTCCGAATTCCTGGGAGGGCAGGGGCGGCTTCTCGATGGGGGCGCGGACGTATCGGCCGTGCGGCGCTTCCTGGGGAGGCTCCACGCGGACGGATACGACAAGGCTTCCATGGCCCGCATGCTCTCCTGCCTGAGAACCTTCTACGACTACTTCCTGAGGTGCGGGCGGATCCCGGCGAACCCGGTGCGCCAGGTGCGGACCCCGCGGCTGGACAAGAAGCTGCCCGAGTTCCTGGAAGAAGCGGAAGTCACCGCGATCCTGGAATCAGCGTGCGGGGACGAATTCGCGGACTTGCGCGACCGCGCGGTCCTTGAGACGCTCTACGGGGGCGGGCTTCGCGTGAGCGAGGCCATGGGTCTGGATCTCGGGGACCTGCAGCTGGACCAGGGCTTCGCCACGGTGAGAGGGAAGGGCGGCCGGGAGCGTCTCGCCCCTCTCGGCAGCTGCGCGGCGCAGGCGATCGTGCGCTACCTGCCGGCGCGGGGCGCGCTGCTGGAGCGCCTGGGTCGGAACCCCGACGCGGCCTTCGTGAACAAGAATGCGACGCGGCTCAACGTACGAAGCGTGCGGCGGATCCTCGCCGTGCGAGCCGCGCTGGCGGGCCTGCGGAAGACGCCCAGCCCGCACACGCTGCGGCACAGTTTTGCGACGCACCTGCTCAACCGGGGCGCGGACCTGCGTGCCGTGCAGGAGCTCCTGGGGCACGCCAACCTCACGACGACGCAGATCTACACGCACGTGACCACACATCGGCTGAAGGAGGTCTACGACAAGGCCCACCCGCGGTCACGCTAGGGGATTCAGGCGGTCGACCTAGGAATCGGCGAATCGAGCCGCGTGCGCGGAACCAGGGAGGGCGGCCGAACCGTCAATTCTGCGATCTGCTCCTGGGGGCGGACGGGCCGCGATCTGTCCGGATCTGCCAAGTCCCGCCCACCAGGTACACCTCCACCTGGGTGATGGCGGCGCAGCGCGGGCAGGGCAGGGCGTGGCTGCCGTCGCTGATGGTGAATCGAATGAGACTCTTCTGGCAGTGCCTGCAGGGGATCGGCACTACCTCGCCTGGTCGCAAGTCCAGCGGCACGTGTGTATCTCCAGCAAGTTCGGTCAACTGCCGCAACCTGGATTCTAGCGAATAGGCCGGGCCTGTCAATTCCAGATTCCTCAAGGTTTTCGTGGCGAAAAACACGGCTACTAGACCTTTGGAACCGGACTCTCTATAGTCTCGGGTGAGATGAGCGTGCTCCTGACGGGTTTCCGCCCCTGGGGACGGATCGGGGTGAACCCCAGCGGGGAAGTCGCCTCGGCGCTCGGGGGTCACGTCCTGCCCGTGGACTACGACCGGGCGGCCCGCGAAGTGCTGCGGCTCATCCGCACCGAGCGGCCGGAGGCGATCCTGATGCTCGGCCTGGCGGAGGGCCGCCGCAGGATCGGCCTGGAGGCTCTGGCGCTGAACGTGGATCACTGCGAGGAAGGCCGGTACCGCCGCTGGCGGCGGCCGATCGACCGTGGCCCGAGGGTGCTGGAATCGCGGCTGCCGCTCGACGGCATCCACCGGCGCCTGAGTCTCGCCCGCATCCCGGTCTCGATCTCCTATAGCGCCGGGACGTTCGTCTGCAACCACGTCTTCCGCGAGGCCCTGACGCACAGCCGGGTGCCTTGCGGGTTCGTCCACCTGCCTCCCACCCGCCGGATCTCCCTCGAGCGCCAGCTCCGCGCCGTCCGCCTCATCCTGGATATGATAAAGTAAAGGGTTTACTTTATCCTAACCAGCCGTATGACGAAGTAAACCGTTTACTTTATCCCATGGGCCAGGGCGTGCCTTCCCGGATCGCGACGAGCTGGCCGTAGTGGTGCATGTTGTGGGTCGAGGCCTTGCTCACCACGTCCCAGGCGCGGCAGG
The DNA here is from genome assembly GCA_023261405.1 of Planctomycetota bacterium. GTDB lineage: Bacteria > Planctomycetota > MHYJ01 > MHYJ01 > JACPRB01 > JACQFK01. Next base: position 8,500 of record JAHFOZ010000046.1, on the reverse strand, counting down.
AGGGCTGCTCGGGGTGCTTCCCCTCGCGGGCGAGGATCGTCTCCGGGAGGAGGTCGACGAGCTCGATGAGGCTCTCGCGCGTGGCGACGTAGAGCCGGCGGAGCAGGGGGAGCTTGCGCTGCGGGTAGGCCAGCGTGCGCGCCCACTTGTCCTGGTCGAAGGGCACGATGTCGCACCCGGGCTCCGAGACGATGTGCCGCGTGCGGGCCTGGAAAACGACCTCGGTGTCCACCAGGTGGGCCAGGATCTGCCGGGCGTTCCACTTTCCGGGCGCGTAGCTCCGCGCGAGGATGGGGCCCTCCGCGTCGAAGAAGGGTATCGTGAGATCGAGCGTCCGCCGGAGTTGGTTGAGGATGGTTCCCTTGTGCATGCCCGCATTGTACGGGGGCGGGCAGGGGGGCGCCACCCTCCTCCGCTGAAGCCACGGAGGGCAAGGCCCCCCCTTTGCGGCACGCGGGCCTACTTCTTCTCGTCCTTCCCGGGTGTTTCCGTCTTGGGCTTCTCCTTCGGCGCATCCTCAAGGAGCTTCTTCACCCCATCCGGGACCTCGACCCTGGCCTTGCCCACGTCCGTGAGGCTCGTGGTCCGGACCAGCGAGAATTCGATCGGGTTCCCCTGGAATTCGAGGGACGCCCGGTTGCTGACTTCATACTTGAGCAGGTTCCCCTCGCCGTCCACCCACGCTTTCGCGGAACCGCTCAGGGTGGCGTTCGCCGCGCCGCCAAACTGACCGAGCATCTTTCCGAGCGGCGAGTCCTTGACGCCCTCCTCCGTGAGTTCCCCACCGTAGACGGTGCATTCCTTCTCGCCCACCGCCTCCCTTTTCTCCTCCTTCTTGAGCGCCTTGAAACCCTTGGAGACGTCCTGGACCTCCTCGTGCGGTGCCTTGAGGTTGCGGACCATGCGCTGCATGAAGCCCCGGCCACCCCGGGGGCGGGCACCCTCCGCGGGAGGCGCCTGGGCATCCTCCAGCCGCTGCCATTCGCCGCCGGCCTGCTTCACGAAGAACTTGTCGCCCTGGCGGAAGAACTCGCCGCGATCGCCCAGGGTCGCCCGGAGGCCCATTTCCTTCTCCCAGGACCCCTCGAGGGCAGGCACCTGCTGGGGCAGGTTCCCGAGCGGGCTGTCCATCTTCGTCTCGCCCTTGAAGGCGTACGAGGCGGCGCCGACGAACTTCTGCACGGCTTTCGACAGGTCCTGCTTGTCATCCGCGGGGACGCCGCTGAGCGCGAGAACGACCGCAATCGCGAGCTTCATACCGACCTCCAAGTCCTTCGTTTCTTCCGACAACCCGGGTGTGATTCGTGTTCGGCGCCTCCGCATCCCCCGTAACAACGTCCGATAATGACCGTTATGTTGCATTCGGGGTAGGGGGGCCGAAACGGTAGCCACAGGCCGCCTGACGTGTTATACGGGGACTCCATGGAGATCGACCTGCCCCGCCGTCTGGAACTGCGCCGGCTGACCCGGCAGGTGCTTTCCTGCGCGCGCTGCCCCCGCCTGGTGCGATACCTGGCCGATGCCCGTCGGCGCTGGCCCGACCATCGTTGCAAGCCCGTGCCAGGCTGGGGGGACGAGCGCGCGCGCCTGGTGATCGTGGGGCTTGCACCCGGGATGCATGGCGCCAACCGGAGCGGCCGGATGTTCACATTCGACTCGTCGGGCTCCTGGCTTTACGGGATGCTCCACGAGCTGGGCTTGGCGTCGCGCCCGGTATCGAAGGGCCCAGGGGACGGCCTGCGCCTTCGTGGCATCTGGATCACGGCCGCGGCCCGCTGCGCGCCTCCCGGCAACCGTCCCCTGCCCGCCGAACTTGCCGCCTGCCGGCCGTACCTGGAAGAGGAGCTGAAGGTCTTCGCGGGCGCCCGCGCGATCCTGGCGCTGGGCCGAATCGCGCACGACTCCGTCCTGAAATCCCTGGGCCTCCGGCGGGGGGCTTACGCGTTCGGCCACGGCTCCGAGCACTCCCTCCCAGACGGCCGCCTCCTCCTCGACTCCTACCACCCGAGCCGACAGAACACGAACACCGGCCGCCTCACGCGCCCCATGTGGCGCCGCATCTTCCGTCGGGCCAGAGCTATGATAAAGTAATCTGTTTACTTTGTCATATCTACCGGGAGGTCCCCCCCGTCAGTCCGGGTGGCGGAACCAGAGGAGGCTCGCAGAAGGGGGCGACGCCGCAGGGTTCAGCTCGAGGCGCCAGAGACTCGCTGGCATGAAGTGGATCGTGCCGCCGGCCGGACCCGGCAGCAGGCCCGCGCAGAGGATGCTGAGGTCCGGATTGTGCGCCATTTCCGCCTGACCCTATTCCGGGTGCCACATCCACAGAAGGCGGGCGGAGGGAGGTTTTTCGGCAGGGGTGAACTCGAGGCACCAGATGCTCGCGGGCATGAAATGGATCGTGCCGCCTCCGGGGCCCGGCAGGAGGCCCGCGCAGAGGATCGAGAGGTCCGGGTTGTGGCCCACGATCGCGAGTCCGGCGTCGCTCCCGTGGGACGAGAGGAGATCGAGGAAGGCCGCCGGAGGGGCCCCCGGCGCGAGCGATGGCTCGATCTCCATCGGCGGAGGGGATCCCAGGGCCTCGCAGAGGATTCTCGCCGTCTCCTGGGCGCGCCGCGCGGGGCTCGCAAGTACCCGGACGATGGCAGCCCCCTGATCCCGCAGGGCCTCCCCTACCCGATCCGCCTCCTTCCGGCCATGGAACGTCAGGCGTCGCTCGGAATCGGGGCCGCCGTCCGGGGCCTGCCGCTCGGCGCTGGCGTGCCGCACCAGATAGAGCTTCATGCGACTTAGGTTCTAGTTGGAAAGCCGGGAGGCGTCAACGATTTGAAAGGGCGGCCCGGGGCGACAGCGATCTCCCACCCCCGTCCATATCCATCGTGAAAGGCAACCTGGGTCTGCCCCCTAAGCCGCGCCATGTTCGTCTGGCGGCGGGGCCGGGACTCCAGTTCCCGACCCTGCCAGCCTCCCCATCGGCGTGCAGGGACACCATCCCTGCACACTTTTGTTTTTTTGGGGACCGTAAGATAATCATGACGATCTCACGGCGCCGCTTCATCCAGGGTACGGCCTCCAGCGGCGCGGCGCTGGGCCTCGGGCTCCCCCCCGTCGCGTCCCGGGACGCTCGCGTCGACCCCGCCCTCCTCCGGCCAGGCTCGGGCATAGAGCCGCTCGTTGCCCTGATCGCCGACACGGCGCGGGACAAGGTCATCGAAGAAGTCGCCGTCCGCATCCGCTCCGGCCTCCCCTACCGCGATCTCGTCGCCGCGCTCATGCTCGCCGCTATCAGGAATGTCCAGCCGCGGCCGAATCCGGGATTCAAGTTCCACGCCGTGCTGGTCATCTGGGCCTGCCACCAGGCATCCCAGGCGGGTCCCGACGGCGACCGCTGGCTCCCCCTCCTCTGGGCGGTCGACCAGTTCAAGGTCTCGCAGGCCGAAGAGAAGAAGAAGAGCGGATGGCAGATGGGGGCCATCGACGAATCGAAGCTCCCCCCGCCGCACAAGGCGCGCCAGGCCCTGGTGGACGCCCTTGAGAACTGGGACGATCCTGCGGCCGAGGAGGCCGCCGCAGCCCTCGCGCGCTCCGCCGGCGCCCACGAGGCCTTCGACCTCCTGGCCCGCTACGGCGCGCGCGACTTCCGTGCGCTCGGCCACAAGGCGATCTTCATGGCCAACGGCTGGAGGACCCTGGAGAGCATCGGCTGGTCCCACGCGGAGCCCATCCTCCGCTCGCTCGCCCAGGCGTACACCTCCCGCGAGGGCGCCCAGAACCCCGCCCGCGGCGACGCCCCTCCCGACCGCCCCTGGAAGAGGAACCTGGAACTGAGCCGGCAGCTCAAGGCCGAGTGGCGTGACGGCCGCATCGACCCCGGCGCCACGACCGACCTGCTCGCGGCGCTGCGCCAAGCCTCCGATGAGGAGGCCTCGAAGAAGGTCCTGGAGATCGTGAATGGAGGCATCTCCCCACAATCCGTCTGGGATGCCCTCTTCCTGGCTTCGGGCGAGCTTCTCATGCGCCGTGCGAACATCCCGTCGATCCACGCCGTGACGACGATGAACGCCCTGCGCTACGCGTTCGACACCGTGGCCTCCGACGAGACCCGCCGCCTGATTTTCCTGCAAGCGGCCGCCTTCCTTCCCCTCTTCCGCGGGAACGACCCGAAGCTGCCCGACGTCAAGCTCGACCAGCTGGAGCCCGTCAAGCCGGGCGAGGGCATCCCCGAGATCCTGGCGGACATCAGCCGCGACAAGATGCAGGCGGCCCGTAAGGTGCTGGGCTCAAGCGTCGACGCGCAGCCGCTGATCGACGCCGCGCGCGTGGTCCTCTTCCAGAAGGGAATGGACGTGCACGACTACAAATTCGCCTCCGCGGCGCTGGAGGATTACGGCCACGTCTCGCCCGCCTGGAGGGCGCGCTACCTCGCCTCGAGCGTCTTCTGGTTCCGCGGCTCGGGGGACAAGGACAACGGCTTGGTGGAGCGCATCCGGGGCGCCCTCAAGGGATGAGCCCCCTCCTCGCGGTCCTGTCGCTCGCCCTCGCTCAGTCGGACGACCCTAACCGGCTCTGCTACCTCGACGGCAACGACCCCTACTACGTCCACGGGTCCTTCGCCCGGCTCACGACGCCCCAATGGGTGGGCGAGGAGGGCGTGGAGGCGGTGATCGTCCTGGCCATCGACGACATGCGCGGCCACGAGAAGTGGGAGGCCTATCTCCGTCCCATCCTCGAGCGCCTGAAGAAGATCGACGGCCGGGCGCCGGTGAGCATCATGACCTGCAAGATCGACCCGAAGCACGAGCACCTCCAGAAATGGCTCCAGGAGGGGCTGAGCCTCGAGGTCCATACGATCGACCACCCCTGCCCGCTCCTCAAGGACGGTGATTTCGCCAAGGCCAAGTCCACCGTGGAGCGCTGCATCGACCAGATGGCGGAGGTGCCGTCGAGCCGGCCGGTGGCGTTCCGCATGCCCTGCTGCGATTCGCTCAACACACCGAGCCCGCGTTTCTGGGCCGAGATCTTCAACGCGACGACCGCGAAGGGGAACTTCCTCACGATGGACAGCTCCGTCTTCAACATCACGACGCCGAAGGACAAGGCCCTGCCGCGCGAGCTGGTGGTCGACGCCGACGGCCGCGAGAAGTTCCGCAAGTACCTCCCCTTCCCCTCGTTCGTGAACACCATCGAGGACTATCCCTACCCCTATGTGATCGCTCGCCTCTGCTGGGAGCTGCCCTGCGCGGTGCCCTCCGACTGGGAGGCGCAGAACATCCACAAGGTCACCAACCCCCAGAAGCTGCCCAGCGTCCCGGCCGACGCGCGCAGCATCGCAGACATGAAGGCGGCGATCGACGTGACGGTCGCGAAGAAGGGCGTCTTCAACTTCGTCTACCACCCCTACAACTGGATCCTCCCCTCCCAGGTGATCGAACTCATCGACCACACGGTGGAGAAGCACGGCCGGAAGGTGAAGTTCCTGAACTTCCGCGAGGTGCAGGAGAGGATCGACGCGAACCTGCTCATGGGCCAGCCGCTCAGGACGCCCGAGGGGAAGGACAACGGCGTGCGGCTCGTGGACGTGGACAATGACGGCTACCTGGACGTGCTCGTGGCCAACCCGAAGCTGCGGGCCACGCGCGTGTGGGCGCCGGCACTGCGCTCGTGGACGCGCCTTGAGATGCCTGCCGAGAGGCTGGACACAGGGGCCCGCTTCGGCGTGGTGAGGAAGGACGGGCAGGCCACGCTCCTCACGGCTTCCGGGGCCTGGCACTTCGACCGCACGGGCTGGGTGGAGGCCGTGGGAATGACCACCAACGTCTCACTTGCTTCGGCGCGTCTCAGGGACATCGATAAGGACGGACTCTGCGAGCTCATCGCCAGGAAGGATGTCCACTCCTGGTCGGGCAAGGCATGGGATAAGCGGCCGTTCACCCTTCCTGTGCCAGTCACGGATTACGACCGAGGTCTCCGCTTTGTGGACCTGGACGGGGACGGCAAGGACGACATCATATTCTCCAACGAGGATACGTGGTCGGTTCATCGCTTCGTCTCGCCAGAGACGGGCTGGGAGAAGCTGAGCGGGGGGAAGCGCGGGGATCCCGGCGAGGTCCCGATCATCGTGCGCGGGGGCATGGACAACGGGGCCTGGTTCCATTCCGGCCATCTCTGGGTGCAGAACGAGGACACGGCGAAGATGAAGGACCTCGTGGACCGCCGCTCGTTCGTGGACCTGCTGAAGAAGCCTTGAGACGCGCTGCCTTCGTCCTCTGCTGCATGCTCGGCTGCGCCACGACGCAGACACCGGTCCCTCCCAACGCGCGCCGGCCAGCCAGCGATGCGGAGCTCCGCTCCTGGCTGGAGAACATGGTGGCGTACCACCGCTTCACCCCGGAGGAGGTCACGGCCGCCACGGGCCTGAGCGCCGAAGAGCAGGCCGCGGCGCTCCGCCGACTCGGGATCGAGTCCGGGAAACCTCCGCCGCGCAAGGCCGGAGCGCCCCTCACGGTCCTCCCCTACCCCGGCGGCCGCCACCCGCGGACGGGCTTCCTGGACGGCGCCATCGACCCGCAGCGCGAGACGAAGATCAGCGTCTTCTCCCCGTGGGACCCCTTGAGTTACGTCGTCGTGGACGTGCCGGAGGCGATCTTCACGAACCTCGGACTCACCTATCTTGCGCACAAGCATGTCCCCACGATCTGGACGAAGCAGGGGATCGAGCTGCCGAAGCTCGAATGGGAGCGGCGGCCAGACGGCACCCTGCGGATGACGCGGACGCTGCCCAACGGGATCACCTTCGGGACTATCGTCACTCCAACGGCCGACGGCGTCCTCATGGACCTCTGGCTTCACAACGGGACCGGCGCCCCGCTCACGAACATGCGGGCCCAGAACTGCGTCCTGCTGCGCGGGGCCGCCGGCTTCGATGCCTCGACGAAGGACAACAAGGTGCTTCAGGACTCCGTCGCCGCCTGCCGCTCCGCCGACGGCCGCCGCTGGGTGATCACGAAATGGGAGCCGCTCCAGCGCGTCTGGGCCAACCCGCCCTGCCCCTGCATGCACTCGGACCCCAGGATGCCGGACTGCGCCCCAGGCGAGATAAAGCGCGTGCGTGGGTGGCTCGCCTTCAGCGAGGGGGACAGCCTCCTGGAAGCCATGGATCTCGTCAAGAGGATGCATGCGACGGGCGCGGCGCCGGCACTCGTCGAGGTAAAGGGGGTCGTCCGCGATGCCGCGACTGGCGCCGCCCTCCACTGCCGGCTCTACGTGACCGACGAAAACGGACTGTCGCACCCCGCTGTTGCGGACAACGCCGTGCCCTACTCGAAAGGGCGATCCGGCTCCAGCGAGATCCACACGTCCGTCTCCGGCCCCTTCAGCCTGATGCTGCGGCCGGGACTGTATTCGGTGACGGCGGAGCGCGGAAAGGAGTACCTGTCGACCTCCGTCCCGCTCGTAGTCTCCCCAGGCGCCGCCCCGCTGGAAATCCGTCTGGGCCGCTGGAGCGACGCCGCCAGGAGGGGTTGGTATTCGGGGGAGACCCACGTCCACCGGGAGCTGAAGGACCTGCCCACGCTGCAGCTCGCCGAGGACCTGAACGTGGCCTTCCCCCTCCCGTACTGGGTCACCAAGTCCGGGATGGCCCCCGCGCGCGGGGACAAGAGCGCCAAGGAAGACCCGCCGGCCGCGCCGGTCGAGATCGATAAGACTCACGTCTACTACCCGCGAAACACCGAGTACGAGATCTTCTCGGTCGGCGGCAGGAGCCATACGCTTGGCGCCATCTTCGTTCTGAACCACCGTTCGATCATCGAAGAAGGCGTACCGCCGCTGCGCCCGATGCTCGAGAAGATCCGCGCCGAGGGGGCGCTCCTCGAGCTCGACAAGCACAACTGGCCGTGGTCGATGGCTCTCGTGCCTATCCTGAACGTGGACCTCTACGAGCTCGCGAACAACCACATGTGGCGTTCGGAGTTCGCCTTCCAGGCCTTCGGCGAGAAGCCCGCGGAGTACATGAAGATCGAGACCGACGCGAAGGGATTTACCGAGAGGGGCTGGATCGATTTCGGGTTCGAGAACTACTACGCCCTCCTCGACTGCGGTTTCCGCCTCCGGCCCACCGCGGGGTCGGCCTCCGGCGTCCATCCGGTCCCGCTCGGGTTCGGCCGGGTCTACGTTCATCTGCCGGAGGGTTTCTCCTATGAGGCCTGGGTCAAGGGGCTGGACCGCGGCCGCAGCTTCGTCACCACGGGCCCCATGCTCTTCGCCACGGTCAACGGAAATGACCCCGGCGAGGTTCTCAAGGGCGCCGGGACCTACCGGGTGTCGGGGACCGCGGCGAGCCCCTATCCGCTCGGGCCCATCGAAATCCTGGTGAACGGCGAGGTGGCGCAACGTGTGACCCCACGGAATCAAGGCGACTTCGAGGCGGACGTGAGCATCGACAGCTCCTCCTGGATCGCCATCCGCTGCTTCGAGGAGCGGCCCGACAAGCGACCCCGCT
>JAHFOZ010000454.1 GCA_023261405.1 Planctomycetota bacterium | reverse complement strand
CATTCAGGCCTCTCACGCCTCCGGCGGATCTCGCCGAGCCGACCTCTCCACACATCACGCGAAATTGCTCGTCCGGAACCCCTTGGTCCCAGGCACCTTCCCCCTGGTTACGGAACTGCTGGAAAGTCCGGCGACCGCTTGACGTAGGGGACCTGCCTTGATACAAGGGGGGCCCTGACGCCGAATCCTGCCCCTTGGAAGCGGGCGGGAGCGGGGGACCCGCGAAGAACGGGGTGAATTCCCTGGCCCGGAGCCGGGGATAGGGCCGCCGGTGGTCCGAACCCAACAGCTAACCTCGCAGGCGTGCGCCGGAGAGGGTTCCGTGCAGCGCGGTCTTCTTGCCGCGATGCGCCGGACCACCCTATGAAACTGCGCGAACTGCTGTTCGGAAGGCCGAAGAGCCCGCTCGATCCCCACGTCTTCGAGAAACTTTCGCTGGCGGCCCTGCTCGCCTGGGTGGGCCTGGGCGCGGACGGCCTTTCCTCCTCCTGCTACGGCCCGCAGGAGATCTTCGAGGCCCTCGGCCATCACCAGGCCCAGGCGCTGGCCCCCTTCCTGATCCTGGCGGTCGCGGTGACCGTCGCCGTCCTCTCGGCGGGCTACGCCAACACGATCGAAGCCTACCCGGGCGGCGGCGGGGCCTACATCGTGGCCACGAACACTCTGGGCCGTTACACCGGCCTCCTCTGCGGCTGCGCTCTGATCGTCGACTACGCCCTTACGATCGCGATCTCGATGGCGAGCGGCATCGAGGCGCTCCTCAGCATGCTGCCCGAGCACGTGGACGTGAGGCCGTACAAGCTTCCGGCGACCATCCTCGTCACCGTGGGTCTCATGCTCCTCAACCTGCGCGGCATCAAGGAATCGATCAAGCTCCTGCTGCCCATCTTCATGGGCTTCCTCGTCACCCACGCGCTGGCGATCGGGGCGGCCCTCTTCTCCCACAGCGGTCAGATCGGCGCCAAGTTTTCCGACAGCTTCACCCGGGCCGGGACGCTGAGCGGCACGATGGGGACGGGGGCCCTGGTCCTCGTCCTCATCCGCGCCTACACCATGGGCGCCGGCACGTACACCGGCATCGAGGCCCTGTCGAACAGCGTCCCGATCCTCCGCGAGCCGCGGGTGGCCACCGCCAAGCGCACGATGCTCTACATGGCCGTCTCGCTGGCGCTCACGTCGGGCGGCCTCCTCCTGGGCTACCTCCTCTACGGCGTCGGGCCGGAAGGGAACAAGACCTTCAACGCGGTCTTCCTCCAGCGGCTGACGGCGGAGATTCCCCTCGGCCCCTGGTTCGTGAACCTCACCCTCCTCACCGAGGGCGCGCTCCTCTTCGTCGCCGCGCAGGCGGGCTTCGTGAGCGGCCCGCGCGCCGTCGCCTCCATGGCCGTCGACTCTTGGGTGCCTCGCTGGTTCCGACACCTGAGCGACCGCCTGGTGATCCACTCCGGGATCCTCCTCGTCGGCGTGGGCGCCGTGCTGGCCGTGTGGTTCACGGGCGGCCAGATGAAGCAGCTCGTCCTCATCTACTCCTTCAGCGTCTTCGTCACGTTCGTCCTCTCGCAGCTGGGGATGTGCGTGAACCAGGTGCGCCACCGCAAGCCCGGCTGGCCGTTCCGCCTCTCGGTGAACGCCGCCGCCTTCCTCCTGTCGTCGGCGGTGGTGGTCTCCATGGCCCTCTTCCAGTTCGGGCCGCCGATCCTGGCGGCCGCGGGAGTCATCTCCGGCCTCATGGTCATCTGCTTCTGCATCCGCCTGTACTACGACCGGGTGGGACGCCTCCTGGGCCGCCTCGAGCCGATACGAATCCAGGTCGAGTCGGAGCCCGCGCGCACGGCGACGCCGCCCGCGGTCGACCGGTCGGCCCCCACGGCGGTGGTCCTCGTCCGCGGCTATTCCGGGGCCGGCGTCCACACGCTCCTCACGATCCTCCGGACCTTCCCCAACTACTTCCGGAACTTCGTCTTCCTCAGCGTGGGCGACATCGACTTCGACCGCTTCAAGGAGACGCACGACGTGGAGCGCCTCCGCGAATCGGTCGAATCGGACCTCCAGAAGTACGCGGCGCTCGCGCGGAAATGGGGCTACGGGACCGAGACCCGCTGCGTCCTCAGCGTCGACGTCGTCGAGGAGGCGGTGAAGACCTGCCCCGCCCTGGCCCGCGAGTTCCCGCGCGCCATCTTCTTCGCCGGAAAGCTCCTCTTCGAGCAGCCCAGCATCGTGACCCGCCTCCTCCACGAGCAGACCGGCGACGAGATCCAGCGGCGCCTGCAGTTCGAGGGGCTCACCGTGATCATGCTCCCGATCCGGGTCATGGAGGGGAGCCGGGCGTAAGCGGGTCCTCGGGGCTACTTCGCGCCGAGCGCCCGGGTGGGGGCCCACGCGCCGCGAGGGGCGGCCGCCGGCCGAGAAGACCCCCGGGCTTCCGCGTGGAGGGCGAAGCTGAGCGCCGAAAGGATGAAGTGGCGCTTCAGGGACAGGAAGCTGCGCACCTCGAAGTGATCCAGGCCCAACTGACGCGCCTCCCCGGCGAACTCCGCCGCGACCGCGTCTCCCGAAAGCGCGCGGTCCAGGACGGCCGGCACGTCGTCGGGACGGAACGGATTGACGATGAAGGTCCGCTGGGAACTTGCGCCGGGCGGGCGAACGGACAGGACACCGGCGGGCCCCGGCATCCCATGCCCGAGGTCCAGCCAGAAGAGGAAGGCCGCCCCGCTCCAGGGCTCCCGTCCCGCGGCCGTTCCGCGAACGATCTCCATTCGGGCCGCGCGTTCCACCGCGGCCTCCACCGTGCAGGCCGGCGCGCCTTCTTCGGGACGGACCCAGCCCCGGATCCCCGGGTCCGCTTCGATCGCGTAGGGCAGCCCCAGATCTACCAGCGAACGGATCAGCTCCTTCCCGGTCAGGAGCCCGGGGCCGAGATGCAGCGCCGAGAACTCCAGCCCGTGCCCCCTCGCGCGACGCAGGAGGTCGATCGCGACGGCCCCGCGGGAACGATAGGCCAGGCCCGCGGGAATCCCCGCCTTCCGGCATCGGGCCGCATCCGAGACCCATTCCTCGGGCAGAAAGAGTTCGCTGTCGAGCAGACGCAGGCCGGAGGCCGAAGCGGCCACCAGGTGGACCGCCACCACGCGGTTCTCCACCTTGCCGGCGGCGCGGCTGAGCCCCCGATGGACCCCGGGGGTCCGCTCCCCGCGTTTCACGAAGGCGGATTCCAGGAGATAGGCCTCGACCGGCCGGCCCGCGAGCGAGCGCCGCACGCGGCGCTGCAGCGTCTCCCGCGCAAGATCGTCGTCCCAGCGGTGGAGCGAGAGGAGTTCCTGCAGCGTGCGCGGCGGGATCCCCGCCTCGAGCGCCATGGGCATCACCGACTTCCGCGGGAGCGGCCCCAGCTGCCCGCGAACGTAGGCGGCGATCAGCTTCCGCGTGGGGGCGATCGCGCAACGATCGAACTCCGCGAGGAACGCCTCGAGCGCCGGCCCCAGACGAAGAAGCTCGCCCCGCTCCATCAGCGGCCTCCCCGCGCCGGGGCGGAGACATAGCGCACGAGCCAGCAGCTCCCCACGAAGCAGGCGAAGGAGCCCCCCGCCGCCGGCCCCAGGATCCCCCAGTGCCCGGCTGCGAACCCTTCCAGCGCCACCATGAGGAGCAGGAACTGCAGCAGGATCAGCAGGATGACCGCAATCATGACCGCGTAGATGGACGCCATCTCGCGGGAGCGCTGCGCCTGGAGCTGCTTTTTCGTCATCGCCTCACCAGGCCCGTCGCCCAGACCTCGTCGCCCCGGACCTCGATCTTGACCTGGGGGAGCGGCCGGGGCGGAGGCCCCGAGAGCACCGTCCCGTCCGCCGCCTTGAAGAACCCCTCGTGGCAGGGGCAGTGAAGCACCTGCTCCTGCGGCCGGTAGAGAACGGGGCAGCCCAGGTGGGTGCACTTCTGGCCGAACGCGGCGAAGCGCTCCTCGTCGAGCCGCAGCAGGAGGCAAGGCCTCCCCGCCTCCGGGTAGTCGAAGCGCAGCGCCCCGCCCACGGGCAGGTCCCTCCTCGCCGCGACCCGGACCTCGGGGAGCGGCTTCCCCTCCTGCGCCCGCTCGGCCGCCCCGAGCGCGAGCACCGCCCCGTTCGCCGCGCACGCCGCGCCCGAGACGAGCACCAGCGACTTCGTGAACTCCCGCCGCGTCACGTAGTGGTCGTCCACCCACGAGACCGGGAAATCGTCCTTCCACGCGGGCGCGTCGCTCATACGCCCCCCGCCACGAGCTCGTCCATGTCGAACACCTCCGTCCCC
>JAHFOZ010000045.1:4079-17570 GCA_023261405.1 Planctomycetota bacterium | reverse complement strand
GTTGGAGATCAAGTAAGATGCCCGAGACCGCGCCCGCCCCCGCCCCGGCCAAGGAGTACATCTGGGGCACCGGTCGCCGCAAAAGCGCGGTGGCGCGCGTCCGACTCTCCCGCGGCCAGGGCGTCATCACCGTCAACAAGCGTCCCTTCGAGAAATACTTCCTCACCGAGGATGACCGCCAGACCGCCCTTTCCCCCCTGCAGGCCACCAAGGCGTTCGGGCGCTACGACATCCTCGTCCTCGTCGACGGGGGCGGGATCTCCGGACAGTCCGGCGCCATGAAACTGGGCCTGTCCCGCGCGCTCATCAAGGTCGAAACCGCGCTCGAGACCATCCTCCGCGGCCAGGGCTTCCTCACGCGCGATCCGCGCATGAAGGAGCGCAAGAAGGTCGGCCTCCGCGGCGCCCGCCGGGGCGTCCAGTTCTCCAAGCGCTAGTTCCGTGAGCTTCCGGCCGAGCGACCGCCTCACCAAACTTCCTCCCTACCTCTTCGCCGAGTTCGAGCGCAAGCGCGCCGCCCTCGAGAAGCAGGGGAAGGATATCGTCAACCTCGGCATCGGCGACCCGGACCAGCCTCCGCCCAGGCTGCTCCTGGAGACGATGAAGGCGCACCTCAGGGACGAGGGGGTCCATCAGTACTCCTCCTCCCAGGGGATCGAGGAGTTCCGGAGCGCCGTGGCCTCCTTCATGAAGAAGCGCTACGGCCTCGCCCTCGAGAACCGCGAGATCTGCCTGGGCATCGGCTCGAAGGAACTCATCGCCCACATGCCCCTCGCCCTCACAAACCCGGGCGACGTGGTGCTGTGCCCCGAACCGGGCTACCCGCCGTACCGCTCGGGCACCCTCTTCGCCCTCAGCGAGCCGTACGTCATGCCCCTCCGGAAGGAGAGGGGCTTCCTCCCGGACCTGGATTCGATCCCGGCCGACGTGCTCAAGCGCGCGAAGATCCTCTACGTGAATTATCCCAACAATCCCACGGGCGCCGTGGCCCCGCGGGAGTTCTACGCGAAATGCGTGGAGTTCGCGAAGGCGCACGGGCTCCTCGTGGTCTCGGACGAGGCGTACGCGGAGCTCTACTACGGGAAGCCCCCGTGCTCCTTCCTGGAACTGCCGGGCGCCCGGGACGTCGGGGTCGCCGTCCACTCCATGACCAAGACTTTCTCGATGGCCGGCTGGCGCGTGGCCTGGGTCTGCGGCAACGCGGAGGTCGTGGAGATCATCCGCGGGTTCAAGGCCAACTGCGACAGCGGACAGTTCATGGGCTTCCAGAAGGCCGTCGCGAAGGTCCTCACGAAGGGCACCGGCGACATGAAGTCCATCCGCGCGATGTACAAGCGCCGCCGCGACCTCTTCGTCAAGGGCTGCCGCAAGCTGGGGTGGGACGTGACGTCGCCCGAGGCGGGCCTCTACATCTGGTTCGAGGTCCCCGCGAAGGGCCTCACGTCGATGCAGTTCGCCGAGCGGGCCCTCGAGGCGGGCGTCATCATGCTGCCCGGGTCCGGCTTCGGCCAGGCCGCCGAGGGGTTCATGCGCGTCGCGCTCACCGTCACCGAGGACCGGATCCGCGAGGCGGTGAAGCGGCTCGCGACCCTCAAGCTGTGAGCCGCGAGCTCGTCATCGCCTCGAAGAACAAGGGGAAGATCCGGGAAATCCAGCAGATCCTCGCCGATCTTCCCGTCCGCGTCGTCACCGTGCCCGACCTGCCCGACGTCGTGGAGGACGGATCGAGCTTCGCCTCGAACGCCCGCAAGAAGGCGGTGGAACTGGCCTGCCATACCGGCCGGTGGTGCCTGGCGGACGATTCGGGGCTGGAGGTGGACGCGCTCCGCGGCGCGCCCGGGATCCATTCCGCCCGGTGGTCGGGGGGGGGCGACGAGGCCAACAACGAGAAGCTCCTCCACGAGCTTCGGGATGTGCCTCCTGCGGCTCGCACGGCAAGATACCGGGCCGTGGTGGTGGTGGCGGACCCGGAAGGGAGGGTCGTCGCCGAAGCGGAGGGCGCCTGCGAGGGCATCATCGGCTTCGTCCGCCGGGGCACGGGAGGGTTCGGGTACGACCCGCTGTTCATCGTCCCCGACCTGGGCTGCACGATGGCCGAACTGCCCGCCGACACGAAGAACCGCATCTCGCATCGGGCCCGGGCCCTGGCGGGGCTCCGAGAGCCCTTGACCCGCTCCCTCGGCGGGGTATGATCGGAAGGATGGCCAAGCCCCTTCCTTCACCCCCCCCGGACGGCTTCCGGGTTGACGAGCGGGCCGCGCAACGCGCCTTCGATGATTTCGAGATCGGCCTCGCGCGGGGCGTGGCGTCCGTCGACCCGAAGAACCTCAAGGCCCTCCACATGCTGGGGCAGGCCCTCACCCGGAGGCGCAGACACCAGGAGGCGCTTGCGGTGGACTTGGAGCTCTCCAGCCTCTGCCCGAAGGACCCCGTGGTCCATTACAACCTCGCGTGCAGCTATTCCAACCTCGAGGACCTCGACGGCGCCTTCGACGCGCTCGGCCGGGCCTTCGAACTCGGCTACAACGACTACAAGCACCTTCTCCGAGACCCGGACCTGGAGAACGTCCGCCGCGACGGCCGCTTCAGGAAGCTCCTCAACCGGAAGTGGGGGAAGCGCCAGCCGGAGTAGGCTTTCCTTTGCAGCGGCTGACGCCGCCTGCTTCGAAGGGCAAGCCCGCGCGGCCGCATCAAACGCTTCCCCTGAATCCCCCGATTCTCTATTCTCCATTCGCGCTCTGATGCCTAAACCCAGGACCGAGTATGTCTGCCAGCAGTGCGGCGGCCGCGCGCCCCGGTGGGCGGGCAAATGCCCCGAGTGCGGCGAATTCAACACGATGGCCGAGGAGATCGCCCGTCCCGAAGATAGCGCGCGCCGGCCGGTCCTCTCGGAGGACAAGCCGGTCCCGATCACCGAGGTGGTGCCGGCGGACCGCCCGCGCCTGGTCGTGGGCATCGGGGAGTTCGACCGGGTGCTGGGAGGCGGCATCGTCGTGGGCTCCGTGGCGCTCATCGGGGGGGACCCCGGAATCGGGAAGTCCACGCTCATCCTCCAGGTATGCCAGAAGCTCGCCGCCGCGGGGCACCGCGTGCTCTACTGCTCGTCGGAAGAGTCGGTGATGCAGACCAAGCTCCGGGCCGACCGGCTCGGGGTGAACTCGCCGAACCTCTACGTGGTGAGCGAGACCAACCTCCACGCGCTCCGGAAATACATCGAGGAGCTGAAGCCCGCCTTCGCGGTGGTGGACTCGATCCAGATGATCTACAAGCCGGAGAACCCGGGAGCCCCGGGGACCGTGTCCCAGGTGCGCGAGTGCGCCGCCGAGCTCACCTTCATGGCCAAGCGGAACGGGATCTCGCTCTTCATCGTGGGGCACGTGACCAAGGACGGGTCCATCGCCGGCCCGCGGACCCTCGAGCACGTCGTGGACGCCGTGTTCTACTTCGAGGGGGACCGTTTCCAGACCTTCCGCCTGCTCCGCGGCGTCAAGAACCGCTTCGGCTCCACGAACGAGATCGGCATCTTCGAGATGGCCGGTTCGGGCCTCGCCGAGGTGACGAACCCGAGCGAGCTCTTCCTGGCCCACGATTCGGCCTCCGCCGAGGGGTCCGTGGTCGTCGCGAGCTTCATCGGCTCGCGCACGCTCCTCATCGAGATCCAGGCGCTCACCACGCCGAACACGCACGCCGAGCAGATGGTGGCCCGGCGGGTGAGCGGCGTGGACCGGGACCGCATGATGCTGGTGCTGGCGGTGCTGGCGCGCCGCTGCGGTTTCGCCACGTCGAAGGAGGACGTGTTCGTCAACGCCGTGGGCGGCGTCCACATCGAGGAGCCCGCGGTGGACCTGGGCATGGCGCTGGCGCTCGCCTCGAGCCTCCTGGCGCGGCCCGTGGCGGAGCGGACCGTGGCATTCGGGGAGATCGGCCTCTCCGGCGAGGTCCGCGGCGTCACGCAGGCCCTCGCCCGCGTGGCGGAGGCCCGGCGGCTGGGCTTCGCGCGCGCCATCGTCCCCCGCGACAACGCCAAGTCGATCGGGAAGGAGGAGGGGATCAAGGTCGTCCCCGTCTCGAACCTCGAGGAGGCGTTCGTCGAGGCGCAGCTGCAATAGGGCTCAGCGGCCGCGCCGCAGCACCCCCCACGCGACGAGGCCCGCGAGCAGGATCAGCCCCGCCACCGTGAGCGCCCTTCCGGTGCGCCACGCCGCGGGATCGTACTCCAGCGTCACCTTCGACGGTCCGGCCGGAAGGTCGATCCGCAGGACCGTGTCGAAGGCGAGGCTCACGGGTGCAGGCTGGCCGTTCACCGTGGCCCGCCATCCGGGCATCCATGACTCGCTCACGACGAGCGGGCCGGCCTTCGGGGCCTGCACCTCCGCCTCGATGCGGTTCATCCCCGGGCGGCGCCAGGCGACGCTCGCCTCTCCCGCGGGGAACGAGACCAGGGGTGTCGCAGCGGGGTCCTCGTAGAGCACGGACGAACCCTTCCGTGCGAGCTCCCTCCATTCCGGGTGCGGCGCGCGGTCCAGGATGATCCAGCGGACGCTGAGCGCGCGGAGGGCGTCGAGATTTTTCAGCCGACCGCCCGCGAAGAGCGTCTCGGGGGAGTCCTTGTAGCGGTCCCAGGCGCCGGAGTAATGGTCCTTGAGCCGGGAGGGCAGGGGATAGCCCGCGCCCCGGAGGAGGCTGAATCCGTGGGGGAGCGGCTTGCAGGAGAAGTCGGTGAAATCGAGGATGCGGTACCGGGTGCGGTCCGCCCCCAGGTGGGCGGCGTACCACGGGGCCGAGGCGTACGTGTCGCGGTCCACGGTCTTCAGGCGGGACATCCCGTAGAACGAGAGATCCCACGTGAGCAGGGCCACCGCCGCGATCGACGCCCAACGCGTCCCCGCGGCCAGCACTCCGGTCACCCCCGCGGACAGGAGGAGGACCAGGAGGGCTTCGGGCCACGCGCCCTTTCCGATCCCGAGGATGAGCGCGACGAGGACACCGACGGCGGCGGGCGCCCCGAGCCAGAGCCGCGGAGTGGTCGTGCGCTGCTGCCACGCCTTCCAGCCGAACCCGGCGAGCAGGGCGAGGCAGAGGATGGCGATCCACGAGGAGCGCGCGGGGATCCGGTAGGAGGCATACCCGGGGAGGATCGCCGAGAGTATCGTGTGGACTGCGGGCAGACCCGCCAGGATCGCCACGGAGGCGGCGACGGCCAGGAAGAGGACGGCCCCGCGGCGAGGCCCGCGCGCGACGGCAAGGACCGAGAGCGCCAGCGGGAGGAGGCCGAAGTAGAGCGCCCGCTCGTGCCAGTAGTCGCCCTCCTGCGCCGCGCTGAGCGCCCCGGTCCAGGGATACGAAGGGATCGCAAAGGAGAGCAGGTCGCGGATCGAGAGGTGATGCCAGCCGAGCATTTCGTAAGAGGAATAGTAGGAGGAGGCGGCGCCGCGCGACGTCTCGGCGGCGACCTCGGCGGCCGGCAGGAGGTGAAGGGCGGCCACGAGGACACCCAGCGCTCCGGAGGCCAGGGCCACGACGGCCGGGCGAACCCAAGGTTTCCTTCGACACGCCCAGGCCCCCGCTGCGGCGGCCAGGAGCGCGAGGTGGTAGAGATACTGCGGGGTGCCGCCCAGGAGGAGGAGCGCCGTCCCCCCGGCCAGCGCCGCGGCGTGGAGGGGGTCCGGCCGGCGAAGGGTGCGGAGCAGCAGGTGAAGGAATGCGGGGGCCAGGCAGGGGGTGAGGAGGTAGGGAAGATGTCCGGCCCACACGCGGGCGACCAGCGGAAACGAGAGCGCGAAGGAGAGGCCGGCCAGGACGGCCGCGCCGCGCGGGAGGCGCAAGCCCCGGGCCAGGCGGTAGGTCCCCCCCGCCGCCGCGAGGAGATGCAGGAGGACCGTCCATCCGAAGGCGCGCTCCGCCGGCATGACAAGAAAGAGCCAGTACGGGGGATACGTGAGGTTCGACTGCGGGTTGCCCTGGAACGGCGTCCCCGCGTACTGATAGGGGTTCCAGCGGGGCAGCTCTCCCTCCCGCTCGAAGGCCGCGCGCGCGATCTCGAAGTGGGGCCAGTGGTACTTCTCGAAGTCGATCCCGTACAGAAACCCGGAGCTCAGGAACCATCGCGCCGAGAAAAGGAGGATGGGCGCCGCCAGCGCCGCCGCCGCGATCCAGCGGGCCCGTCGCGTGGGGGAGATCACGCGGATACTCTAACATCCCGGCGAAGGGGCCGTCACGATGCCGGGGGATAGAGGATGTACAAACGGGGAGGGGGGAGTCTAGGCAAGCGAGAGAGGAGGGTGGGAATCCTTCCTTCCGGGAACGAATCGGTTGATCTTCGCCGGACGGTCCATTACCTTGCATTCAGATGTTCACCGGCTTCTTTCACGACGCGATCGCAGCGAAGGAACTCGGCCGCATCGCGCGGCGCTGGCAGACCTACATCACGCGGGTGCTCTATGTCGGGATTGTCGGAGTCCTTCTGGCCGGCTACTGGAACTGGTTCTCCCGCTGGGGAGCCATCGGGACTGTCTCCTCCGTCGCCGAGTTCGGCCGGGCCATCTTCGCCCCTTTCGTGGCGGCGCAGCTGACGTTTGCGACGCTTCTGGCGGTAGTGTCGGGGGCGGATATGGTGGCCCGGGAAGTTCGTCGGGACACACTGGGCCTCCTGGTGCTCACCACGCTCTCCCCGCTCGGGATCGCCTTGGGTAAATGGAAGGCGTCGATGGCTCTCACGGGCACGATCATCCTCTGCGGCGTTCCCGTCATGGCGATCTGCGTCTATCTGGGCGCCGTGGGGCCATGGGAGCTGATGGCGACGGCGTCTCTCACGGTCGCCACGGCTTCGCTTGGAGCGGCGCTTTCCATCCTCTTTTCGGCCACCCGGCGAAGCCCCTTAGTGGCGGCCCTCATGTGCGCTCTCTCCATCGTTGGAGGCTCCCTGGTGCTCTTGCTCATGGTGGCCGGGATGGGAGAGTCGGATCTCTGGGGCCTGGCCTTCATCCATCCGGTGGCGGCGCTCGGCTTCGGCTGCGACCATTCCTTCAGCTCACCTCTGGCGTGGGCATGGGCGGTGGCGACCCTGACCTGGCTCCTCCTCACACGGCTCGTCCTGGCTGGGGCGGCCGGGGCGATCGGCCGCCAGGCCGTAATCCCGCGCCACGTGTCGGCCCTGGAGGAGATCCAGGCACGCGAGGCGTACGCGGCCAACGCCGCCTCCAACCTCGGGATCACCCTGCGCCCCCGGAAGGTGTCCGACGCCCACCCCCTCCTCTGGAAGGAGATCGTCATGCGCCCTGCGGCCCGGATGCCACAAGAGCTGCGCTACGCGGTCATCATGATCCTGGGCCTCATGCTCCTGCTGAGCCTCTCGCTTTCTCCGGGGGAAAGGCAGGCCTTCCAATGGGTCGCCCTTCCAGTCTTCATCTTCGTGGCGGCGCTGGCCGGCGCCTCGACCTTCGCCTTTGAGAGAGAGAACGGCAACTGGGACGTCCTGCTTTCCACGCCGTTGACGGCGCGCCAGATCGTGAGTGCCAAGCTCCTGGCCGGATTGATCGCCCATGAGGGGTTGATCATGCTCGGCCTGATCCTCTTCTCCATCGTCCTGTGGGGATGGGACTGGGGAGGAGTGGGGATTCTCGCCGCGGCGATGATCCTCCTCCCGTTCCTGGCCTTCTGCTATCTGCTGGGCGCCGTGGTCTCGCTCCACATTGGAGCGGTGGCGAGGGCATTCATCATCACGGCGGCGGGGATCCTGTTCCTCCTGATCGGTCTTCCGCTCCTTTCCAACGCCCTCGGGGACCCCGGAGCGGCATCGCCGGGAGCGCTCCGGCTTTTGGCGCAAGCCTTGAATCCGTTCGGCCTTCTGGCGGATACCTTTGGCGTCCGGGTTTCCCTCGAGCGTCCGGAGTCGGGAATGCCTCTTCTCTCTCTCGGGATCTACGGGGTTGCCTCCTGCCTCCTGGGGGCGAACCTGTTCCGCCGGTTCGATCGGAGCTTGGGCCGGCACTGATGTCTCGCGGGCGTCCCCGGAGCGGGGCATAGGCCTCATACTCAACGCCCCATCCCTTTCTCCGTCCACCCCGCATGGACGAATCCCGCGTTGGAATGGGGCCACTCACCCAGCCGTTTCACCTGTTCCTCGAACGCCCGGCTTGGGGCGCGGTGATCGCATTATGCGACCACCTCGATCCTGCCTGACCTCCTGGAGAAGGGGGCCGCGGCACACAATCGTGCCCAAGAACACGATCGGCCCCGGTCAACCCGTGACACGCGCCGCGGCGGCCGCTACAATCTGCCCTTACCCGATGGGCAACGCCGAGCTGGCCTTCCTGTGGCACTTCCACCAGCCCTGCTACCGGGACCTCCCCTCCGGGAAGTTCCTGATGCCCTGGGTGCGCCTCCACGGCGTCAAGGACTACACCGGGATGGCCGCCCTTCTCGAGGAGTTCCCGAAGATCCGCTGCACGGCCAACTTCAGCGGCATTCTGCTGGAGCAGCTCGAGGCGTACGCCGGCGGCGCGACGGACACGATGCTCGACCTGGCGCTGGTCCCCGCCGCGGAGCTCAGCGACGAGCAGAAGGCCCAGATCCTGAAGACCTTCTTCTGGGCCCATCCCGAGACCGTCATCGGCGTGTACCCGCGCTACCGCGAACTCCAGGGACTCCACCGCGAGGGCAAGCCGCTCCGGGAACAGGACTTCCGGGACCTCCAGGTGCTCGCCAACCTCGCGTGGGTCCACCCGCACGTCGCCTCCGTCGGGGACCTGCGCCGAAAGGGGCGCGGCTACGCGGAGAAGGACAAGGAGACGCTGGTCGCGCGCACGCGCGAGGTCCTGGCCGCGATCGTGCCCCGCTGGAGGGCCCTGGGCGACCGCATCGAGCTGAGCGTGAGCCCGCACTACCACCCGATCGTGCCGCTCCTCTGCGATTTCGCGAGCGCCCGCGAGGCGATCCCCGACCTCCCGCTCCCGGACGCGCCTTCCTTCCGCGCCGAGGCCGAGGTCCAGATCCGCCGCGCGCTCGAGACGGGGGAGCGGGTCTTCGGCCGCCGCCCGCCGGGGATGTGGCCGTCCGAGGGGTCGGTGAGCCAGGAGGCCTGCGAGCTCTTCTCGCGCCTCGGGGTCCGCTGGGTGGCCACCGACCAGGCGATCCTGGGAGAGCCCGGGGTGCGGATGCTCGGGGACCTCAAGGTGGCCTTCCGGGACACGGTCCTCTCCAATCTCCTGAGCTTCACCTACAAGACCATGGACCCCGAGGAGGCGGCCCGGGATTTCGTGCGGCGCGTGGCGGAGTTCGAGGGGCCCGTGCCGGTCTTCCTCGACGGCGAGAATCCCTGGGAGCACTATCCGGGCGGCGGGGCGCCGTTCCTGCGCGCCCTCTTCCGCGCGCTCTCCGACCACCCGCGCATCCGCACGGTGACCCTGAGCGAACTGGCCGCCACCGGGAGGATCGACCGGATCTTCGCGGGCTCGTGGATCAACCGGAACTTCGGGGTCTGGATCGGCCACCCGGAGGACCGGAAGGCCTGGGAGCTCCTGGGCCGGACCTACCGGGACCTCCAGGGGTCGAAGGACCCGCTGGCGTGGGAGTGCCTGCGCGCCGCGGAGGGGAGCGACTGGTTCTGGTGGTTCGGGGAGGATTTTTCCAGCTCGCAGGACGCCGAGTTCGACGCCCTGTTCCGGCGCCACCTGATGAACGTCTACCGCGCGCTGGGGCGTCCCTGGCCGGAGGATCTCCAGCAGCCGGTGAAGCCCCCGCGCCGCGAGCCGGCGTTCAAGATGCCCTCCGGTCTCCTCCGCGTCCGGGTGGACGGCCGGCGCAGCGACTACTTCGAGTGGGCCGGCGCGGGACACTACGACATGGCCCGCGAGTACAGCGCCCTGGCCGGCGAGTCCGCCTTCATCGCGGACATCTTCTACGGGTTCAGCGCGTCCGGCCTCTGCGTCCGGCTGGACTTCAAGAAGGGCGTCGACCCGCGCGGCGCGCTCGCGGGCGGAGAGCTCCGGCTCGTGCTGACGCGCCCGCGGCACGCGGTCGTGCCGCTGGAGCCGGTGGTGCAGGAGATTCTCGAGGCCGAGGTGCCGTTCCGGGCGATCGGCCTCCAGCCGGGAGATCCCGTCGACTTCTTCCTGGAGTTCGAGCGTCCGGGCGGCGTGCCGGTCCGCCTCCCCACCATCGCCCCGCTCCACTTCCAGGTGCCGACGGCCGATTATGATAGGATTCACTGGCATGTGTGAGCCTGGAGCGTCCGCAGCGGGAGGGATCCGCCTTGCCTGAACTCCGCCGGGACCCGGTGGCCGGCTGCTGGGTGATCGAGGCGTCCGAGCGCGCCCGGCGTCCCGACGACTTCGGGCCGGTGGCGGCCGCCGCGCCGCGTTCGGAGCCCTGCCCGTTCTGCGAGGGCAGCGAGCGTCTGACGCCTCACGAGATCCTCGCCGTGCGCCCCAACGGCGGGGCGAACGGCCCCGGCTGGCGTTCCCGCGTCGTGCCCAACAAGTTCCCGGCCCTCATGGTCGAGGGCGACCTGGCGAAGCGCGGCGACGGCCTGTACGACATCATGAACGGCGTGGGCGCCCACGAGGTGATCATCGAAACCCCGCGCCACGAGCTCTCGCTGACGGGCCTGTCCGAGGACGAGGTGCGCGACGTGCTGTGGCTCTACAAGGCGCGGCTCCTGGACCTCCGGAACGACCGGCGTCTCCAGTACGGGCTCGTGTTCAAGAACGTGGGAGAGCGGGCGGGGGCGTCGATGGAGCATACCCACTCCCAGCTCATCGTGACGCCCATCGTGCCGCTCCGGGTCCAGTCGGAGATCGACAACTGCCAGCAGTACTTCGGATACCGGGGCCGCTGTCTCCTCTGCGACATGGTGGCGCAGGAGCTGTCCAGCGGCGTGCGCGTGGTGCTCGACACGCCCAACTTCATCGCGTTCGATCCTTTCGCGTCGCGCTTCCCGTTCGAGACCCACGTGCTTCCGAAGCGCCACCTCTCGCACTTCGAAGCCACGGACGACGGCCTCCTCCTGGAGCTCGCGCGCTGCCTCCGCTCGTCCCTCCTGAAGATCGAGAAGGCGCTGGACCGGCCCCCGTACAACTACCTCATCCACACGAGCCCGCTCAATTCGAAGCCGCTGGAGCATTACCACTGGCATTTCGAGATCATTCCGCGGATCACCCGGGTCGCGGGGTTCGAGTGGGGCACGGGATTCTACATCAACACGGTGCCCCCGGAGAGCGCGGCCCGTTACCTCCGCGAGATGCAGGCCTGATTGATGAAGGTCGCCATCGTCGCGCCGGAGGTGGCGCCGTTCTCGAAGACCGGAGGCTTGGGCGACGTGGCGGGGGCGCTGCCCGGGGCCCTGGCGGCGCTCGGGGCGGAGGTCCTCACGATCTCGCCCCTGTATCGTCCGGTGCAGAAGCATGCGCCCGAGTCCACGCCCCACCAATTGCAGTTCTCCCTCGGGTCCCTCCCCTCCGGCGTCTCCGTCCACAGGTCCGGGAACCACTACTTCCTGGAGCACCGCGACTACTTCGACCGCGACGGCCTCTACGGGACATCCACGGGGGACTTCGCGGACAACGGCGCGCGGTTCCTCTGCCTGTGCAGGGGGGCCCTCGAACTCCTCAGGGCCCTGGGCGCGCCGGACGTGATCCACGCCCACGACTGGCAGACCGGGCTCATCCCCATGTACGTCAAGACGCTCTACCGGGACGCCTTCGCCCGGACCCGGACCGTCTTCACGATCCACAACCTCGCCTACCAGGGTGTCTTCGGCCGTGAGATGATGCCCCTGACGGGCCTGGGGTGGATCCACTTCAACTGGAAGGAACTGGAGTTTCACGGAAACCTGAACCTGATGAAAGCCGGACTTGTCTATGCCGATGCGCTCACCACGGTGAGCCCCGGCTACGCGCGCGAGATCCAGACCCCGGAGCAGGGCTACGGGCTCGAGGGGGTCCTCCGTGAGCGGTCGGGGGCGCTCCACGGCATCCTCAACGGGATCGACACCGCGGAATGGGATCCCTCGAACGACCCGCACCTGGCGGCACGCTACTCCGCCGGAGCCCCGGCCGGGAAGGCCGCGTGCAAGGCCGCCCTTCAGAGGCGCTGCGGGCTGCCCGAACGTCCGGAAGTGCCGCTCGTGGGATTTGTGGGCCGCCTCTCCGTGCAGAAGGGGATCGACCTCCTTGTCGGTCTCCTGGAATCGATGGGCGGCGAGGACGTGCACTGGGTGATCCTGGGGGCGGGGGACGAGATCTACCAGAAGGCGCTCCGCGCGGCGGCGGTCCGGCGTCCGGACCGGGTTTCAGCTCACGTCGCGTTCGATGCCGCGCTGGCCCACCAGATCGAGGCGGGCAGCGACCTTTTCGTGATGCCCTCCCTCTACGAGCCGTGCGGCCTGAACCAGCTTTACAGCCTCCGGTACGGGGCGGTCCCGGTGGTGCGCGCCACCGGCGGCCTGGCCGACACGGTCCACGACGGCGAGAACGGCTTCACGTTCGGCCCGTACACGGTCGAGGCGTTCGCGGGGGCCCTGAGACGGGCGCTGGAAGCCTTCGCCGACCGGGCGGTCTGGCGCAAGGTCATGGCCGCCGGCATGTCGCGGGATTCCAGCTGGGAAGCCTCGGCCCGCCGCTATCTCTGGCTCTACGAATCGCTGGTGCAGGGGTAGGCCGCCCATGAAGCTCGTGGTCCTTTCGCGCAAGCGTACCCTCTACTCCACCCGGCGGCTGCGGGAGGAGGGGGAGCGGATGGGGCACTCGGTCGACGTGATCGACCCGCTCAAGTGCGTTCTGCTCATCCGCGCAAAGGAACCCTCGCTCCTGGTGGGCGGGAAGCCGCTGGCCCTGCCCGACGCGGTGATCCCACGCATCGGCACGACCGGGACCGCCTACTCGATCGCGGTGGTGCGGCAGTTCGACCTCATGAAGGTCCCCGTGGTGAACTCGCACGGGCCCATCGCGCGGGCCAAGAACAAGCTGGGGTGCCTCCAGCTCCTGGCCTCCAAGGGCATCCCCGTCCCCGACACGCTCATGTCGCGGTATCCCCGGGATCTCGACCGGCTCATGAAGCTGGTGCACGGTCCGCCCCTCATCATGAAGCTCCTGCGGGGGACCCAGGGGACCGGGGTGATCTTCGCCGAAAGCCGGTCCTCCATCGAGTCGATGCTCGAAACCATCTGGAGCCTGGGCGAGGACATCCTCCTCCAGCGCTTCATCGCCGAGTCCAAGGGAAGAGACGTGCGCGTCCTGGTGGTGGACGGAAGGGTCAAGGGGGCGATGCGGCGGGTCGGGCCCGAGGGCGAATTCCGCTCGAACATCCACCGTGGCGGCACGGGGGAGCCGGTGAAGCTGCCGGCGGCCTACGAGAGGGTCGCCACGGCCGCGGCCCGGGCGGTGGGGCTGCAGGTCGCGGGCGTGGACATCCTGGAGTCGGCCGGGGGGCCCCTGGTGGTGGAGGTGAACGCCTCGCCGGGGTTCGAGGGGCTCGAGGCGGCCACGAAGAAGA
>JAHFOZ010000045.1:0-4069 GCA_023261405.1 Planctomycetota bacterium | reverse complement strand
CGCGGCGCGGTGGTTCATCGAGGCCGCCGTGCGGGCGGCGCGGAGGGCGAGGTGAAGGCCTTCGAGATCGCCGGCATGAAGGTCCGCCCGGGGACGCGGAAGGACGTGATGATCCGCATCAGCGAGTTCTACACCGCCACCCCGGTGTTCATCCCAGTCACGGTGCTGCATGGGCGGGAGAAGGGCCCGGTGCTCTACGTCGCCGCGGCGGTCCACGGGAACGAGATTAACGGCGTGGAAATGGTCCGGCAGATCCGGGTCCAGGTGGACCCGCGCCGGCTGAGGGGGACCATGATCCTCGTGCTGATCGCCAACCCGATCGCCTTTCTGGCCATGTCGCGCGACCTCCCCGACGGCCGGGACCTCAACCGGTTCTTCCCGGGGCGCGAGGGCGGGTCCATGGCCTCCATGATCGCCGAAGCGATCTTCACGAAGGTGGTGAGGCTCGCGGATTTCGGAATCGACCTCCACACGGCGGCCACCGGCCGGACGAACCTTCCGCACGTGCGCGTGGACATGAAGAGCCCGATCCTCCGCCGGCTGGCGGCGGCGTTCGGGTGCGAGGTCGTGTTCGACATGCCGGGGGAGGAGGGGATGCTGCGGCGCGCGGCGACGAGGGCGGGGATTCCCACGATGGTGTACGAGGCCGGCGAGCCGCTCAAGTTCCAGCGGAACCTCATCCGCCGGGGCGTGGAGGGGATCCGGAACGTGCTGGCCGAGCTCCGCATGTGCGAGTTCCCGCGGACCTCCCCGGTGTTCCAGATCGTGGTGAGGGACCACCGGTGGATCCGCTCGGCGAAAGGGGGGATCCTGAATGTGCAGGTGAAGCCGGGGGACATGATCGAGAAGGGCCACACGATCGCCGTGAACACGAAGCCTTTCGGGACGGAGGTGAGCCGGGTGAAGGCGCCCTACACCGGGCTCGTCGTGGGATGCACGACGCTCCCGCTGGCGATCCCCGGCTCCGCGGTCTGCCACCTGGTGGACCTGCAGACGCGGCACCGGGTCGTCCGGAGACTCCTCGAGCGCCAGGCCCTGGTCTTCGAATAGGCGCGGCCGAGATTATGGGTGCGTTTTCCCCCGATCTGGTGAATAATCCTCCCGTATGAACGTCTCCCAGACGGCGGTCGTGGTCCTCGCGGGAGGCAAGGGACAGCGCCTCGAGCCCCTCACGCGCGACCGCGCCAAACCGGCGGTCCCTTTCGGCGGCATCTACCGGATCATCGACTTCGCGCTCTCGAACTGCGTGAACTCCGGGCTCAAGAAGATCTCCGTCCTCATCCAGTACCGCTCGCGCTCGCTCAACCGCCACATGCGCGACGGGTGGCAGATGCTCTTCAACCCCGCGGTGGGCGAGTACCTCGAGCCGCTGCCCCCGCAGTATCACGCGGGCGACGCCTACCTCGGCACGGCCGATGCGGTGTTCCAGAACCTCTTCGCCATCCGCGAGGAGGAGCCGGAGCGCATCCTCATCCTCGCAGGCGACCACATCTACAAGATGGATTATCGCCATCTGATGGACTTCCATGCGGGGAAGAAGGCGGAGGCCACCGTCGCGGCGGTCGAGGTGCCCTGCTCCGAGGCCGCCGGCCAGTTCGGCGTCCTCGAGGTGGACGGGGAGAGCCGGATCATCGGGTTCGAGGAGAAGCCCGAACACCCCAAGTCGCTGCCCTGGAACCCGGAGGTCTGCCTGGCGTCCATGGGGATTTACGTGTTCAACCCCGCCGCTCTCTACGCGCTTCTCGAGGAGGACGCGCGGGATGCGACGAGCTCCCACGATTTCGGGAAGAACATCATCCCCAAGATGGTGGGCAAGAACCCCATCTTCGCGTTCAGCTTCATCGACGAGAACAAGAAGGCCGCCAAGTACTGGCGCGACGTGGGGACCATCGACGCCTTCTATGCCGCGAACATGGACCTGATCTCCGTCACGCCCGAGCTGAACCTGTACGATCCCGAATGGCTGATCCGGACGATGCCGATCACCGCGCCGCCCCCCAAGTTCGTCTTCGCCCAGCAGGAGCCGGGGCGGGTGGGCGTGGCGCTCGACTCGCTCGTGTCCTCCGGATGCATCGTCTCGGGAGGGCGCGTGGAGCGCTCCATCCTCTCCCCGATGGTGCGCATCAACAGCTACTCCCAGGTCACCGACTCGATCCTCTTCGAGGACGTCGTGGTGGGCCGGCATTCCAAGCTCCACCGCACGATCGTGGACAAGGGCGTGAAGATCCCGGAGGGGATGCAGATCGGCTTTTTCCCCGAGGAGGACCGCAAGAGATTTGCCGTGACCGAGAGCGGGATCGTGGTGATCTCCAAGCGCACGGTGCTTTAACCCGGATGGTTCATGAATAGATCGTATTGAGGGAAGAGCTTGTACGCCTTGAGATGCCCGTTCTGCCGCATGTCCTTCGAGGTCGGCGCCTCGCTCGCCGGCCGCACCGCCTACTGCCCGTCCTGCAACGCGCCCGTGCCCGTTTCCCCCGCGGAAACGGGTCCCGCTTCCCCCGCGTCGGGCGACGGGAAGACCTGCCCGTACTGCGCGGAGACGATCAAGCGGGAGGCCCGCGTCTGCCGCTTCTGCAAGGCGGACCTCTCCGCCCCGGTCCGCCCCAGCGCGTTCCCCCCACCCGCGCCGGCGTCCGCGCCCGGGATCCGGAAGCCGCCCGCCACAAAGGGCGGGCGGGTCGTGGCCATCGTGCTGGGGTCCCTGCTGCTCCTCGCCGCCATCTGCGGCGGCGGCATGTACTTCGCCATCTCCGGCCAGAAGGGCTTCATGGGGGTGGCGCTCAAGGAGGCCTGCCGGCAGAACCTCTCGCGGCTCCATGGGGCGGTCAGCGGGTACCTGGGCCGTAAGGGCGGGCCTCCGGATGCCACCGGGAGCGCCTTCTGGAGGATCGTGGCGGCGGATTCCGGTGCGAACGACGCCCTGCTCTGTCCTGCGGCCATCTTTTCCAACCTGGGCTCCGACCCCAACATTCCGTTCCGAGGCCCGAAGGGTCCGTGGGGCGAGATCCCTGCGGACGGGATCATCGCCTGCGATGTGGAGAAGAGCCACAAGGATGGACTTACGGTCCTGTTCAAGGACGGTCGCATCGAGTTCGCTCCTAAGGACGGGGATCTCTTCCGGCGCGCGCTCGCGGAGACCGCGCCGTAGAACCCGGCGATACAGGTCACGGCAGGAAACAGAAGGGGCTCACCCCTTGGGCGTCTGCGTTCTCTTGGGGCTCCCTGTTTTCTCCGCGATGGGCTTGCGCGCGGGTTTCCCGGGCCCGGCCCGCTTTCCCCGCTTCCTTGATTCTTGCATCATGTTTCCCTATTCTCGCAGTCTCACTTTGGGAGCGTTGAATGCCTGATTTCGATGTCGTCATCATCGGCAGCGGTCCGGGCGGCTACGTGGCCGCCATCCGCGCCGCGCAGCTCGGCCTCAAGACCGCGCTCGTCGAGAAGGGTCCCAAGCCCGAGTGGGGCGGGACCTGCCTCCACTGGGGCTGCATCCCCACGAAGGCCCTCCTGCACGACGCCTACCTCTACGAGCAGATCCAGAACGCCGGGCGCTACGGCATCGACGTCGAGGGCGTCAAGCTCAACCTGGCCAACGTCATGAAGCACAAGGAAGTCGTGGTCCGGAAGCTCGCCCTGGGGATCGAGGGGCTCCTGAAGAAGAACAAGGTGACCCAGATCGTGGGTTTCGGGAAGATCCTGAAGCCCGGGGTGCTCGACGTGGACGGCCGGCAGGTCACGACGAAGAACACCATCCTGGCGACAGGCTCGACCCCCAAGTGGTTTCCCGGCATGGAGCCGGACGGGAAGGGAATCATCACCTCCAACGAGGCGCTTTCCCTCAAGGAAATCCCGAAATCGATGGTCGTCATCGGAGCCGGGGCGGTGGGGCTGGAGTTCGCATCGGTCTACCTCCGCTTCGGCGCCAAAGTGAGCGTGGTCGAGGCCATGCCCCAGATCCTCCCGATCGAGGACGAGGAGGCGGCGGCGGAGATGCAGAAGATCCTCGCCAAGCGGGGGATGAAGTTCTTCGTGGGCGCCAAAGTGGAGTCGATCAAGGGGGCGTACGAGG
>JAHFOZ010000044.1:815-17595 GCA_023261405.1 Planctomycetota bacterium | reverse complement strand
CACCGCGAGCAGGACCTTGGGGATCTCCAGGATGAAGCCGCCCGGGGGCTTACAGTCGGCGCCCAGCTCGATCATCCGGCTGTTGAACGCCCCTTCGAACTCCAGGGTCAGGGGGCCGAACTCGGTGGGCACGTTCCGAGCGACGATCGTCCCCAGCATCCACGCCTCCGGGGCCTCGGGCAGGATGCGGAGGGCATCCCCCTCCTTGCGGAAGAGCCTCGCGCGGACCTTCTCGAGCTCCTGCGCGCAGCCCTTCACTCCCAGCCGGTCCCCGGCCAGGTCGGCGCAGTACTTCGCCGTGAGGGCCGCATCCGGGAGCGAGAGGCGCTGGCCGCCGAGCAGCGACTCCCAGCGCGCGGCCGCCAGGTCGAGCGCGTCCTCGGCGAGCTTTCCCTCGAGTTCGGGCGTGGTGACAAGGACGAACTTGCTCGCGCCGGGCTCGATCGAGAGATCGAACGCCAGCGCATCCCCGGATCCCTCGACCGGGGCGGCTGCAGCGATCACGACGGGTTTCCCTCCGGCCGTCAGCAGACGGCCCTCGCGCTTTCCTCCCGCATCATCGCCGAGCCCCACGAGCAGGCGGAAGGTCGTCGGCGAGTCCCCGTGGTTCATCACGTGGTAGCGCGCGGCGAACCCGTGTTCGACCGGGAAGAGGAGCTGGGTGACCTCGACGGTCGCGCTCGCCCACGTGGTCTGCGGGAACGGGAGCGTGCCGCGGAAGAGGGACGTCTTCGGGGCGCCGTCGAAGGGAACATACTTCTTGTCCGCCTCGACGATCCAGTGCTTCACGGCAGGGCCGGCGGCGCCCACCTTCCAGGTCCCCAGGCGGTCCACGGAGGCCAGGGCGGGGGCGTCCGGCAGTCCGACCCAGGTCAGCCCGTCCGCGCGTGCCGGTCTGGCGTCCTGGGGAGCCAGCGGGAAGAGGAGGAGCAGGGCGGCCGCTGAAGTTGGTTTATGGCGGACGAGGAGGCGGAGGAGCGCCAGGAACAGTACGAGTTCGATGCCCAGCATCCCGCAGCTCCGGCGCGAGGAGGACTTCGTCACGCCCAGGCCCATCGGGGGAGGCGGCGGGGCGGGGCCCGAAGCGGCCGCGGAGGCGGAACCGGGAGGCGACGGCTTCAGGATCGCCGCCCCGTTGAACACGAGGTAGATGGGGACGGATGTCTGGTTGTAGATGAAGTAGCCCTTCCCGCGCTCGAGGGTGGAGGTCGTGGCATACCCTCCCGAGGAGTACTCGAAGAGGTTGGGAGAGATCAGGCCGGGCGACAGGAGCACGCCCGCCGCCGAGGCCAGATTGGCGCCGTCCGAGGTCACGTCGACGTTCGCCCAGGACATCTGGCCCAGCGTTCCGAAGTAGGGCAGGGAGACCATGTTCCAGCCGGGGTCCAGCGGGACCACGCGGAACTGCTGGGCGCGGGCGGCGGTGTTCGACTCCACGTCCGGCTCGATCATCGTGAGGGAGCCTCCGAGGCGGGTGATGATCCAGAAGGCGCGGCCCGCCAGGTCGCACGGATCGCCCGCGGCCAGCGCGGGCAGTTCCACGTAGGCCCCCTTGGACCAGACGAAGACCCGGTAGGTGCTGGGCGAGTAGGGGCCCAATTGCGCCTGCAGCGCGGCGAGGAGGCTCGCGGGTGACGCGTACTGCGGGACCGAGAGCATCTGGTATCCCACGGTGGCGGACGGGAGGGAGAGCGTGAGCGCGCTCGTCACGGGCGGGCCCGCGAAGACCGCGAAGTACTGCTGGAGGAGGTCCGTCTGGAGATCGACGTTCTGGACCTCGACGTCGTAGATCCCCGGCGCGAGCCCGGTGGTGTCGGCCAGCAGCGTCCCGCCGTCCACGAAGGTCGTCGGAAGATTGACCGGCGCGGCGCCGACGCCCATCCGGACGCGTGAGGAGGGGGCGAAGTTCGCGCCTTCCACGCGCAGGATCGTCCCGGCGAGGCCGCCCTTCGGGCACGCGGAAGCGACGAGGGGCGCGGGCGCAGGGGCCGGCGGGGCGACGAAGACGAAATACCGGACGCCCTCCCCGCCGTTGCGGTCGGCAGCAATCACGGACGCAGGGCTCGCGCTGGAATCGAGGCGCTGGTAGAGGCTCACCCCGCCTCCCTCGCCTGCGACATAGAGGACGTCGGCCGACGCGTGGCGGGAGATCGTGTTGGGGAAGCCCGGCGGGGGGGCCGCCACCGTGAGCGCGACCGCGACCAGGTCGGACGAGCCCGACACCAGGACCTCCTGGACCTGGCCGTCCATGCCGCCGCCCCCCACGAGGACGTAGGCCCGGATGTTGGGCGAGGTTTCGGGGCGGAAGACCACGTCGAGGGCATCGCTCGCAGCGCCCACGGCCAGGACGATCTCCGTGGTGATGTCGCCGCCCACCTCGATCTTCAGGATCGAGAGGTTGGGCGTGCTCGCGCAGGCCAGGTAGACGCGGCTGTGGTCGGGGGCGACGTCCATCTGGCTTGGGAACGTGAGGCCGGCCGGCATCGACAGGTCCGGCAGAGCGATGCCGTTGATCAGGTCGTAGGCGTGCAGCCCGGCGGAATCATTGGTGGTCCAGTAGAGCCTGCCCGGGGCATTGCCCGAGCCGCCGACCGCGCTGGCGGGGACGACCGCGCAATCCAGACCGGCGGCGCTCCCCGCCGCCGTCGTGAGGATCGAGAGGGTCTCAAGGCTCGTGTCCAGCAGGAAGACGGCGCCGACGCCGAACGAGTCGCTGCCGGCGATATACAAAGCGCTTCCATCGGGGGCCAGGCTCATCCCTCCGAAGGAAACTGCGGCCGTCAGGAGGGTCTTGCTCGCGAACGTGTCCACGTCGAAGATCGTGACGGAGCAGCTCGACACGCCTCCATTTCCGTTGGCGACGTAGGCCTTTCTCAGGGGCTGGTTGAGGACGATGGCCCGGGGCGTGGGGCCCCCGTAGAGCGTGTCGAGCCAGGCTCCCGTGGCCGGGTCGAACACCGTCACGGTGTTTTCGCTCTCGTTGGTTGCGAATCCCCTCTCGCCGGGGGCGACCGCGACCTGGAGCGTGAACGCGACGTGCTGGGGCATCGCTCCCCCGGACGTGCCGACCGGTCCCGCCGCCGCACCGATCGGCTTGGGGCTGGAGTCCCACGTCAGGTAGGTGTTCCCTGCCCCCGCTTCCCCGAGATAGAGGCGATCCTCCAGCGCGGATTGATGATGGGTGATCGAGTACGCGCCCGCACCCGGGAGGACGTTGGTGGCGGTGACGCTGAAGCCGTCAAATTCATACAGCGCCTGAGTCCCCGAGATGTCTCCCGTGACGTAAAGCCGGAAGCTGGTGCCCGCACCGGGCCGGACCTCCACGTCGCGCGTCGTGCCCGCCGCGCCGATCACCAGCTGGATCACGAAGGAGAACCCCGAGTTGCTGATCTGGAGGAGGTTGAGGGCCTGGGTGGTGGGCCCGTCGGCGCACGTCGCGAAGACGGTCATGTGGTCGAGCGTGCGGTCCATGTTCACCGGGGTCTGGACCTCGGGAGGGACGGCCTGGGAACTCGTCCCGGGCGGGAAGAAATCGTGGACCCCGATCAGGTTGTCCACCGGGAGGGTAAAGAGGACCCGGCCGGTGGTGTCGCCGTTCGCGCCGCCGATCGCGCTGTCCTTGATCGCGGCGCAGTCGGCCGCCGACTGGGCCGAGTTGAGCCCGCCGACGTAGGTCGCGGTCTCGAGGCCCAGGTCCAGCGCGAAGACGCCCGCCTGCCCAATGGGGGGGAACGTGATGTTGTCCGGGTTCCTTCCGGCGATATAGATGAATTTCTTGTCGGCCGACAGGCTCATTCCGGCGAGGTTGGCGCTGCTGGGGACGGTCACGGTGTTCACGACGGACAGCGTGTCGGCGCTGATGATGGAGATGGTGCCGGGCACCGCGCCTCCGTTCGAGACGTAGATTTTCCGGCGCGACTCGACCGCGAGGATGTCGCGCGGCTGCTGGCCGACGGGGATCGTGAGGGCGGGCGCCAGGTTGGCCGGATCGAACACGGTGACCGAATTGCCCACCTCGTTCGCCACGAAGCCGTGCTCGGCCTGGCCCCAGAGGGGCACGGCCAGGGCCGCCAGGGCCGCGCCGGTGAGGAACAGCTTCTTCATGGACTTCCTCTTACTACGAACTCCTTCACCGCAGGGGACACGGAGCCAACGGAGGCCGTTCATAAGGTCCGTTCCCGCGTCTCCGGGCCCTTCGTTCTCTCTGCGGTGAGTTTTCGGACCTTTTCCGTCCTCTCCGTCGGCTCCCTGTACTCTGCGGTTCATCTTCACGGCCCGGGCGGGGGCGGCGGCGGGAACGGGAAGGCCGCCTGCCTGAGGAACCGTGCCCCCGACGGGCCGGACCCGCCGAATTCGTAAAGCGGGACGTCCCACGGATTCGGGTCGCCCGCCTTCAGGCTGAACACGTCCTGGTAGAGTTCCGTGGGATTCCTCCCGTAATAGTTCAGGAAGCGGCCCGAGGCGAAAATGTATCCGATGTCCGAGGGGAGCAGGCCGGTCTGGGTCACCCGTCCCCTGCCCTCGATGTCGATGCCCACGCCCTCCTGGTCCACGTAGATCCACATCCCGCTCTCCGTGCGGAGGCAGACGTAGAGGCCGTTCCCGCGCATTGCGGGGGCGCGGATGATGCCGTGCGAGCCGGAGACCGAGGTCGTCGAGTTGGGCGCGGTCACCTTGAGGTCGGAGCGGAGGTCACCCTTCTGGATGTCCACTTCGAGCGTGCCGAACTTGAGCTTCACATCCGCGTTCACCCCCTGGCCCGATTTGGCGAGGACCTCGATCTTCGCCTGCGTAAGGGCCTTGACGTCCACGCGGATGTTCCCGCTGATGAGGAGCGTGGCGGTGGACGCGACCGCGGTGCAGATCTCCGAGCCCTTCTTGAGCTTCATGTTCCTCTCGGCGGGCACCCAGTCCTTGTCCTCGGGGCGCTTCACGTCCACGGTGCCCTTGAGGGCCACCACCTGGGCCTCGAAATCCTCGTTCCTGGCCGGGTCGGGCTGCGCCGCGGCGGCGGGGTCCTTTTTGGGTTCCTGTTTCGTCTCCTGCGCCCGGAGCGGGGCCGCCCCGAGGAGGAGCGCGATCCAGACGAAGGCCGACTTCATCATCCTACTTGTGCACCGATTCGAGGGTGCCCTTCTCCTTGTAGATCTCCGCGTTGGTGATCACGTCGATGAGTTCCCGTCCCGAGACGAACTGGCCGGGGCTGCCACGGGGCATGAGGCCCAGGTAGATCGCCTCGCGCAGGGCGTAGCGTCGGCTCGCCCCGAGGATCGACATCGTGAATCCGCCCTTGATCCCGAGGGCTTTGCAGAGCATGAAGGCCAGCGTGCCCTTGGTGAGCGGGCCGGAGTCCCCTCCCCAGTTCTCCTCCACGATGCTGCGGGCCAGGAGGTCCTTCTCGTTCGCGGCGAAATCCCCCTCGGCGGGCTCCCCGCGGACGAAGCCCAGCACGGAGCGGCAGGCGTCCCCGAACGTCGCGCGGTCCTTCTCGTACATCCGGCGCACGTAGGCGGCGCGGCCCTCCTTGGGTTTCTCCTGTCCCGCGGGAGGGGAAGCCTGCTGCGCCCAGAGCGGCAGGGAAGCGCCCACCACCAGGACACCAAGGCACCAGGTACGCCTCGCCCCGGGCCGTCTGAATGCGGTCCTTGGCGTCTTGGCGTCTTGGTGGTTCATTCTTCGCTCAGAAACTGTACGTCATCCCGGCGCTGATGAAATCGCGATCCTGCTGCTCGGCGTACGCGTCGCCGGGCATGAATCGACCGTAGTTGATCGAGATCCCCACGTCCGAGGCCACCCTCCAGCGGAGAAAGAGGTCGACCTCCTTGCCCACGTCCACGTCCTGCAGGAACGAGCGGGAGTCGGAGATGGGGGCGTCGGCCTCGTCCTTGCGGTAAAGATAGCCGAACGCGCCGACCTCGAGGTAGCGGAACATTTCGACGGACTCGAGGGGACGGAAGGAGCCGCCCAGGCGGAAGATGTGGATGTTCGAGAGGCGGGGGAACAGCGAGTACCCCGTCTGCACGAAGCCGAAGGGGAGGAAGCCCTCGTCATCCGTGCCCGCGAGGTTCCCGGACGCGGTGTCCGTGACGCTGCCGCGGTCCCCGTCGCCCGACCCGAACAGGTACTCTACTGCGAAATAGGGCGAGAGGCCCGCCTCGGGTCTGTAGTCCAGCATCACGGTGAAGGCGAAGGCCCGGATGTCCTCCGCCTCGGTGCTGCCGGCGGCGATGCTGCTCCCAAACTCGTAAGTCCCCTCGAGGGCGTAGTGCAGGTCGCCCGCTACCTGGCCGCGGGCCCCGGCCCCCAGGTAGTTCGCATTGTAATCCCAGTCCTGGAGGGCGTTCTCCGGATCCTCCTTGTTCAGGTCGCGCTCCACGAGGGCCATGCCGTAGACCCGGTGCCGCCCGTCCAGGCGGTAGTTCAGCTCCAGGGCCCCGAAGGCGCGGCGGCTGTCGTCGTTGTTCGGAAGGGACTGGTCGATGTCGTCGTCGTGGATGATCGAGTGGGCCAGGAAGGCGCGGACCCCGAGGCGCCCGCTCGACCAGGAGCCCATGCCGCCGTAGCCCAGCCCGTTAAAGAGGAGGCCGCGGCCGAGGCTGTAGAACTGCCGTCCCAGCCGCACCGTGATCTCGTCGTTCTCCGACGAGAGGTCCCCCTCTACATAGGCCTGGTCGATGTGGAAGGCACGGAGCTCGTTGTCGTCCTCGCCCTCGAACTGGTCGCCGCTGTTGAAGTCGGTGTACTCGGTCTGGGATCGGACGTAGACGACGTACCTCTTGGAGATGCGGGCCTCGGCCCAGAGCCGCAGGTCGAGGTAGCGCAGGGTGCGCTGCTCGCGGTCGGGGGCGTCGTCGAGCTGGATGAACTCCGAGTGGATCCAGCCGCCGACGTCCCAGACGAAGGGCTGGTCGAACGCCGCGTCGGTGCGGGCCTGCTCGTCCATCTCCCGGCGCCTCTCCTCCTCGAGGATCCTCTGCTGCTGCACGTCCTGGGCGGTCGCCCACGAGGCGGCCGCGAGGAACGCGGCAAGACCGGGAATGACCTTGGACACGCACCCTCTCCTGTTGATCGACGAGCAACCATTATGCGTCCCCATATGCATCCGTCAAGGGAATCGGCCGGCCGCGGCTATCGGAGGGGGAGGACGATCTCGATCGCCCCCTCGCGGCCGGTGAGGCGCGGCTTGACCGGGAGCGCGTCGATCACGCGCGGCGAGAAGTAACCCTCCGGGGCGCTCACGATGATCGTCCGGGGCGCCACGCGCCGCACGAACTCCTCATGCTGCCGGAAGAACTTTCCGTGATACGGCATCACAAGGACCTCGGCGCGGAGGTCCTCCAGCGTAAACAGTTCATCCACGCCGCGCTCCTCCACGTCCCCGGGCAGGAGGACGCCCCCGGCCCGGAGGACGATCGACGTCTCGTTGGGCGCCACGTCGTGGCCGAACTTTTCCCAGACGGGCGGGCCGAGCAGCTCGACGAGGCCGCGGTGCTCGGGACGGTCTTCCCTTTCGAACTCCTCGACCTCCACGCCCGGCGGCCACTCCCATCCGCGGAAGGCGGGCGGGACCACGACGCGGCGCACGTTCATCAAGTCGATGATGGAGCGGGCACCGTTGACGTGATCGGCATCGGTGTGGGAGAGCACGAGCGTGTCGACGCGCGTCACGCCGCGGTTCCAGAGGTACTTCGCGGCGATCGAGGCGCCCGGGTCGAGGGCGTCGAGGCTGCCGCAGTCGACCATGAGGTTCCGGCCGTCGGGCCACTCCAGGTAGGCGCAGCTTCCGCGGCCCACGTCCAGGACCGCCAGCAGGACGCCCTCCGGCGCGCGGTGGCGCAGCGGGCCGCTGAGGCCGAGCGGGAGCACGAGGAGGACGACGCTCGCGGCCTTCCACCCTCGCGGGGGGCCCCGGCGGCACCAGAGCGTCCAGGCGGCGAGGCCGGCGTAGTACGCGGCCATGAGCCATCCCGGGGGCGGGGGCGCATAGAGATAGGAGCACGGGACGGCCGTGATGAGCCGGGAAACGAGGCCGATCGCCGCGAAGACCAGGCCCGCCGGCGCGCCCGTCACGAGGCCGAGGCCGAGGGGCGCGAGCGCGAGGTGGGCGAGGCCCAGGATGAACTCCACGGTCATCAGGGGGACCAGCACCAGATTCGCGAGCACGATGACGGGGGTGAGCAGGTTGAAGTTCCACAGGACGATGGGCGCCGTGGCCAGCCACGCGGCCACCGAGACGCCGAGCGCGGTCCGCAGGCGGTTCCACATCCAGCCTCCCGCGCCGGTGAAGGAATGGAAGATCGGCGCCAGCATCGAGAGCCCGAGCACCGCGGCGAAGGAGAGCTGAAAGCCAACGTCGACGACCTGGTTGGGGTCGGCCGCGCACAGGACGATCGCCGCCGCGCCGAGGGAGGTGGGCGCGTCGCGCCTCCGCCAGGCGAGGTCGGCCCCGAAGAAGGCCGCCATCATGAGGTAGGAGCGGAGCACCGAGACCTCGGGCCCCACGAGGAGGACATAGAAACCCAGGAGCGACAGGAGCAGGAGGGACAGCGCGCGACCGCGCAGTCCGAGGAGCGTGAGGACGACCCAGAGGCTCACCATCACGATCACGAGATTCTGGCCCGAGATCGCGAGGAGATGGGCGGTGCCGCTTCGCTGGAGATCGCGGACCAGGGAATCGGCGACGGCCTCGCGGCGCCCCAGAACGATCGCGCCCTCGAACGCGGCCACGTCAGGGGCCATGCCCCGGTCGAAGAGGCCGCGCACCCGTCCCCTGAGCCGGCTCAGGGCCGGGGGACCCTCCAGGATCTCCAGGCTCTCGCCCCGCTGGAGGGTCATCACGGCGTCGATGCCGCGCCTCTCCAGGTAGTCGCCGTAGTCGAACTGCCCGGGGTTCGTGGCGCGTCCGGGGCGGCGCATGACGCCCCGCACGCGCACCCGCTCGCCGCCGATCAGGGGCACAGGCTTGTGAAACCAGCGCACCTGCACGCGCCCGACCACGAACGATCCGTCCGTGACGGGCGGGGCGTCCCCGGCATCCCCGAGGGAGCGATAGACGCGGGGCGGTCCGTCGACGGTTCCTTCGACGACATCGGAGAGGGGGATGGGGGCGCGGGTCTCCGACCACTCCTGGCGGAGGCCGCCCAACGCGACTCCGAGGAGGGCGATCAATGCGGGATGGCGGGATCGTATAATGAGCAGGGCGCACGCGGCGGCGAGGATGAGGAGCGGGACCCACGCCTCCAGGTGTCTCCAGGCGGCAATCCCCGCGACGAAACCCGCGGCCAGCGTCGCGAGCGGACGGGCCCGCATCGCCGGGGGAGCGGCCAGGGCCGCGCGGAGGCGGGCTTGGACGGCCGAAGCGGCGGCGGAAGCCGCGCGAAGGCGTCCGGGGAGCATGGGCCGGATTCTACACAATAAGGGAACAGGGTGGACGTTTCAGACGGCGGACCCGTGGATGACCTGGTGGAAGGCCTGAAGGCCGGCCATTCGGGGGCCTACGAAAGGCTGGTCCGGGAGCACGGCGACCGGATCTACCGTTTCGTGAAGCGCCTGGTGGGCGAGCGGTGGGCGGAGGACGTCACCCAGGAGGTGATGATCCGGGTGTACCGATCCGTCGCCTCGTACAAGCCCTCGGGGCGCTTCGAGTCCTGGCTCTTTGCCATCGCGAACAACCTGGCGATCGATTACGCCCGGAAGCGCCGCCCTGAGGTGTCGATTTCCGAGCTGGACGGCGAGCTGACGGGGGAGTCGTTCGTCTCGGCGCAGTCGGCCCCGCTCGAGGTGATCGAGGAGCGGGAGCGGCGCCAGGTGCTGCTGCGGGCGGTGGAGCGGCTGCCGGCGGACCAGAAGCAGGTCTTCCTGCTCCGCGAGGAGGCGGGGCTTTCGTTCAAGGAGATCGCCGAGATCGCGGGGTGCCCGCTCAACACGGCGCTCGGCCGCATGCACTACGCGATGGAGAACCTGAGGAGGTCGATGAAGACCCATGGAATGCAATAAGTACGTCGAGGAGAAGATCGGCGAGACCGAGAGCCGGGAGTTCCGCGAGCACTTCGCGGAGTGCCCCGGGTGCCGTCGCGACGTCGAGGAACTCCAGGAGGTCCGCGACCTCTATCGCGCCGCCTCCGTGGAGCGCTATCCGGGTGCGGTGCCGCGGGCGCGGCGCGGCGGCTGGGGCGCGTGGGTGCCGGCGGCCGCTGCGGCGGTACTCGTGTCGATCATGGCCTTCATCCTGGCGGGCCCGAAGGGCGGGGGAAAGAAGCCCGAGACCTCGGAGCCGACCGCCTCCATTTTCGTCCGCGTGCCGCTCCAGCCCTGGGGCGGCGAGCAGCGGATCTCGACCGCGATGGATACCCTCTGGCGCGACCTGGCACGTCTGGAAGGGAGCCCCCGATGATGGCCGTTGGCACGGTTCTAATTCTGGCGTTGCTGCAGGAGCCGGCCGAACCTCCTCGAGGCCGTCCCGCCACGCAGGAGCAGCTGAAGGCGCGGCTCCAGGAGCTCGATGCGAAGATCAAGGAAAGCCCCAAAGAGGCGGAGCTCTTCCTGCAGCGCTCCGACGTGCGCCGCCGCATGGGCGACGGAAAGGGGGCGGACGAGGACCATGCGAAGGCGATCGAGCTGAATCCCGAACTCAGGAACCGTCCGCAGCGGCCGCAGCGGCCGCCGGTCCCCGGCGGGCAGCGGCCGCCGAACCCGCCTTTCGGTGACCGTGCGCCGCGTCCCAGCGGGGAGGGGGAGTTCCGGCCCCCGATGCGCGAGGAGGAGGTGCGGGCGTATCTCGAGGAGTGCGAGCCCGAGACCTTGAAGCGGCTCGCCCGGGCGAAGGAGGAGGGGCGTCCGGAAGAGGCGGAGCGCGTGCTCTTCGAA
Source organism: Planctomycetota bacterium (assembly GCA_023261405.1). Lineage (GTDB taxonomy): Bacteria > Planctomycetota > MHYJ01 > MHYJ01 > JACPRB01 > JACQFK01. Next base: position 6,729 of record JAHFOZ010000044.1, on the reverse strand, counting down.
GCGCAGGGCCGGGCGGCCTCGGCGCGCGAGATGAAGGAGCACGATCCGAAGGGCTGGGAGAAGATGAAGGTTCTGCGGGCCAAGGAGCAGGAGAGCCTGGAGCTGGCGGAGAAGGCCCGGCAGGCGCCTCCGGAGCAGCGGGAGCGCGCCAACGCGGCGCTGGCGAAGACCCTGGGCGAGTTGTTTGACCTGCGCGAGGAGAACCGGGCCCGGGAAGTCGAGGAGTTGAAGCGCCGGCTGGCGGGCCTCGAGAAGGCGCTCTCGGACCGCAAGGCGGCCAAAGACCGAATTGTGGAGAGCCGCCGCCGCGAGCTCCTGGGGGAGCGCCGCGACGACGAGTGGTAGACTCGTTCCGGGGGCCGTGCTAAGATCGCTCTCGATGGACCTCCCGTTCAAGGTCGGCGACCGCCTGGCGGACGTTCGACTGGGCAGCATGGGCGGCACGTCCTGCGCCCTGCACGACCACCGCGGGCGCAAGAAGCTCGTCTATGTGTGGGGCTCGTGGAGCGACTCGCGCGAGCAGCTTGGGGCCCTGGAGGAGTTCCACCGCAAGACGCCCGGTCTCGTGGTCATCTCCATCGCCTGCGACGCGCAGGGGGTCGACCTCCCCATGCGGTACCTGAATAAGGTCCGTCCCACGCACGAGATGTGGATCGACGCGACGTGCTGCCTCGCGCGGCGCTGGAAACTGAAGAGCGCGGGGGTGCTCCTGCTGCTCGACGAGAACGACGTGCTGCTCGCGGCGGGGGAGCGTCCGGACCCGGCCTTCCTCGGGGTTGTGGGGGGGCTGCTCTCGAAGACGTCCGCCGCGGACCCGCCTCCGCCGCCGAAGGTGGACCATCGGGACACGAAGATCGAATTTCTGGTGCAGCTCTGCACGAACTACCTGACGCGCCGGCGGGTGGACGACGCGGTGGGCTTCCTCCGGCAGGCCCTGGCCCTCGACCCCCAGAACCAGGTCCTTCCCCCCCAGATCGACGCCCTCCTCCACCCGGAGAAGTACTACCCGCGATAAAGCCACCCCTGATAAAGTAAACCCTTTACTTTGTCATGATAAAGTAAACCGTTTACTTTATCATATCCATGACCTTGCGCAGGTGGGGTTGATCCTCCGCGCGCTTTCGCAGGGAATCCAGAAGCACGCTCACCGAGTGCCCATTCGAGTAGCCGAGGGCGCGGGCGATGATCCGGGGAGGCACGCCGGCCTGCCTCGCCCACGCCACGGCCACCGTCTGCGGCGACTCGCCTTCCAGCGCGTCCTTGCGCTCCAGGGCGTGGGCGACGAGCCACGCCACGTGCTCCATCCAGATGTCCGCCGCCTTCGGGGACTTGCCGGGCTTGTGGCCGGGCGGGGGGGGCTCGAAGGCGCGGTAGGCCTCTCGGCCGCCGGCGGCATCCAGCACGGGGCGGGCGTCGATCTTGACGGGCGAAGCGTCGCCTCGGGCGATGGCGCGGCAACTGGACCAGCGGTAGTCCTCCGGGCGGCGCGCCAGGCCGGCTCGGACGGGATTGAAATCAATGTACCGGCTGGTCCGGAACAGCCAGAAGTCCGTCCAGACGGGGAAGGCCAGGTAGGGGCCCTCGTACAGGTGGCCCTTCAGGTCGTACTTGGCGTTGTTCCCCCGGGAGAAGCGGCGGTTGACCTGCTGGAGGAACGCCGACAGGTCCTTCCCTCCGCCGGAGGCGAGGAGGTGGTAGTGGTTGCCCATGAGGACCCAGGCATGGAGCGTGACCCCGCCCTTAGCGAGGCCCTCCGAGACGTAGCGCAGGAAGGCGGCGCGGTCGGCGTCGTCCCGGAAGAGGAGCAGCCTCCGGGCCCCGCGCATGACGACGTGCCAGGCCGTCGGATCGATGTGGCGTCTTTTCATCGGGGCATGATGCCGCGTCGTGCCCTCCCTGTCAAGTATGATAAAGTAAACTCTTTACTTCATCTGGGACCGGGCGCGTGTTATGATAAACCAAACGGTTTACTTTATCAGGACTCTGGGGAGGTGTATGATAAACTAAACTGTTTATTTTGTCACATCAAGGATGGCGCGCCAGGAGGGGAGGCAGAGAGTGCCGGGGGGGAGGCCCGGGAGCTCGCGCGGGGAGAGGAGGATCGCGGGGATGCCGTGGGCGGCGTAGGCGGCCGCGTCCCAGCGGAGATCCCCCACGCCCCAGCGCAGATCCGAGAATCGCGGCCGCAGTTCCGCCAGGCGCGCCCGCTTGTGGTTCCGCGGCGTGGCGCTCCAGAAACGGACCTTCCGCGCGTAGAGCGGCCCTTCGGGGAACCCGTTCGCGGCCAGCCAGCCCTTCGTCCTGGATATGAACACGTGATCGCGCGCGGTCAGGTAGAGAACGGTCATCCGCCGCGCGATCTCCCGCAGCGCCGCCGGCGCCCCCTCCATGGGCCGCACCGATTCCCCCTCTCCTCGCCGCAGGATGAAGCCCAGGCTCGACACGTCCGCGATCGTCCCGTCGATGTCCGTGATGAACACCGGGTGGTCCCGGCCCGATACGCAGACAAGCGCCTCCGCCTCCTCGCCCCCCGGCCCCCGCACCCGGAATCGGTGCGTCCCCGCCGCCGGAGTCCCCAGCGGCACGGAAGCCAGTCCCCGCGCATCCGTCAAGGCCGTCCCCACTCCGACAACCTCCACCGCGGCCCCTTCGACCGGAGGATCGATGAACGTCACGATTCGCCGCTCCACCTCGATCTCCAGCGAGACCGGTTCGCCGGCGACCGACAGCACGTCCCGCACCGTGATCATCGCCGGCGCCGCCAGGCCAGCATTCCCAGGAGGAGGGCCCCGGCGGCCGCGGGGACTGTCCCAGAGGGCGCCGGGAGGGATGCGCCGCAGTATCCCGCCCGGGGCGCCGTGCCCGAGAGCGGAGGGCCCACCGCCGCCGACAGGTCGTAGTAGCCGTGCTCGATCACGCCCGTGGAAGCCCTCACCCGGAGAAAGAAGGTTCCCGTGCCGGAGAGCGACGCCTGGACGAACGAACTCGGATCGCCCGGCGCACGGTCGTCGTTGGCGGCGAGAAGGGTGAACCCGTCCGACGCGAATAGCTCGAGGGTCGTGTTCCCCCCGTCACCGAGGGCCGACGTCCAGGCCTGCACCGACCCTTCGCCGGTCAGCGTCAGCGCATACCAGTCCTCGTCCCCCGCCCCGAAGATCGTGCGCTGCGCGGCGCCGCCCGGTCCCAGCGGCGCCGCCGTGCCCGGCCCTCCGTTGGGCTCGTTCCCGTCCAGGTAGTATCGCACCCCCAGGGCGTTCAGGATCCGCAGCGTCCCCTCCGATCCGGTGACATCCGCCATGATCAAGGGCGCCTCGAGCTCCAGCCCCGCCCGGAAATCCTCGAGCGTGATCTCCGTCCGCAACGGGATCCTGTCGTTCACCGCCTGCCACACGGCCATCTCGTTTCCCGAAAGGAGGTCGAACGTGCCCTCGTTCGCGGCGTCGGTGATGTCCCACAGCGCGGCGCCGACCGCCAGCTCGTTCGTGGCCATGACCGCCTCGACCGGGAAGCTCGGCCCCTCCAGGTCGAAAAACGAGTTGCCGCTCCCGAAGTTGTCCACCTGGATCGCGGGGGCCGCATACTCTCCGGGGAAGGCCCGTCGCACCGCCGCCGACCAGTAGTGCGCCCACCCCTCCGACCAGGAGAGCCTCGCATCAAGCTGCGAGACCACGGTGTGCGACCCGCCCGGCGTGTCGTCCTTCGAGAACGCGTTCGCCACCCAGTGGCCGATCTCGTGGAGGAGGATGTCGTCATCGTACTGGTCCGGGTCGGACGCCAGGCCCAGAAAGAAGACCGCGCCCGCCACGGGATCGAAGTAGGTCCCGTTCGCCGTGCCGGCCTCCCAGTAAAGGAGCAGGAGCGGGGGCAGCGCCGGGAGATCGACGTCCACCGTCGCCTGGTACTGGAAACTCTTCACGGCGGCGTCGAAGATGTTGAAGGCGGGAGCGGCGCCGCCGGCGATCGTGAGATCCACCGTTCCGGAAGTGCCGTTCCCCGCGACGGTCGTGACGAACGGTGAAGAGGCCGCCGTGTAGACCGCGGCTGCGAAGGGGTTGTTCCGCACCGAGGCGTTCATCCCGCTGCCGGCGCGCCGGGCGTAGACGCGCGCGAACACGTCGGTGGACCCTGGCACGCCCGCGACGGAGAACGCGCCCGCTCCGTCGGTCGTGCCGGTCCCCATCGTGGCCCCGTCCGAGCTGCGCACGATCTCGACCTCGGCCTGCCGGACGGGGCGGAAGGGCTGTGCGCCGGTGAAGCCGCCGGCATCGTAGACGCGGTCCTGGTAGCGGAAGGTCCCGGTGACCTGCGCGGCGGCGGCCGACGAGAGGGCGAGAACGAAGGCGGCGGTCCTCACGGGCGGTGCTCGAGGATGGCTTCGCCTCGCGCGTTCCTCGTGAGGACGCCGGGGGAGGGCACCGGGGCGTCGTTCAGGACCAGGCCGACGACGCGGGTCATCACGGCCCCGCCATGACGCACCGTGGCGCGGACGAAGACCTCGCGGCGCTTTCCGTCCGGCGAGCGGGCCCCGAGGCGCAGGCCGGGCCTGCGCGCCCGTGATGACGCCGAGCCGGACGATGCCGTCACTCCCCCGGGAAGGATCACTTCGAGCTCGACGTCCGCGGCGAGGACCGTGGAGGCGCGCGCGGAGACCTCGAACGAGCCGCCCGGGTCACCCGAGAGGCTGGCCACGAGGTCGATCGGGGGGGAGGGCTTGCAGGGCGTCCGCGCCGCGGCGCCGGCGGGCAGGACGCAGAGGATCGCGGCGAGGGTCAGCCTCTTCATCGGGATCAGAGCTGTCGTTTCGCCTCGAGTTCCTCTTTGAAGACCTTGTCGAGCGGGTCGCCGTGGCCGGCCCGCCGCTCCTTCTCCACGGTATCAAAGTCGAACGATTCCGTCAGGAGTTTCTTGAGCAGGGGGTGGCGCCGGCTGTCGACGGGCGATTCGATGGCGTCCGTCTCCATCCGGTAGGAGAGATCGCCCAGGCGCTCGCGCTGGAACGCCTCGACGTCCTTCCGAGACTTCTCGAAGGCTTCGCGGAAGCGCTTCGTTTCCTCCGCGATACGGCGTTCCAGGTCCGCGAGCGGCGTCCCCCGGTCGAGTTCGGCCTTGATGTACTGCTGCGCAATCGAGTGCGCCGCGTACAGGTGCATGGACTGCAGGTATCCGCCCGCCCAGCGGGTGAGGGCGGAGTTCACGTCTTTCTCCTTCCCCTGGCGGACCACCTCGTCCCAGCGGCCGATCGCGCGCTCCAGGAGAATCGCGACCCAACCCTGCTGCTCCGTCCACTTCGCCTGGAGCTGCGAAAGATCGAAGGGCACGGTTTCGAACCGGGCGGGAAGCTTCGGGTCAGGGAAGGGCTCCTCCTTGAAGGATTCGATCGTGATCCCGCTGACGTTGCCCTTGTAGTCGGTCACTCTCATGGATTGGAGGAAGCCCGTCTTTGAGTCGATGACGTAGGTCTTCTTCCGTGCGGGAAGCTCGAAGGTCAGGGCGCCGTCGCGCTCCTCCCGGCGGACGGGGGTCAGGGCGCGGAGTTCGCGCAGCCAGCTGACGGGGTATGGACCGCAGCCGTAGGCAACCCTGAAGTTCCCCTCCTGGTCCCCGGACTGCTTCGGCTGCATGAGGATGGCGAGCATCGGTTCCGGGCCCCGGGCGAGTTCCTCATTCGGGTCGGGTGGGACGATGCGGTTCCAGCCCTCCTCGAACAGACGGCCCTTTCGTGCCAGATCAATGAGGCCGGCTCCATCCATCTTGACGGGACTCGCCGAGGTCGCCCATAGGAACAACTTCCCGCCCTCCACGAGAATGTGCACCTCCTCGTCCTTGCCGCCCTTCGTGCCGAGGAGGTGCACGGCGAGCCGCTCGCCCTTCAGGTCAGCATGCAGGACGATCCGCAGGATGGAAAGGCCCTCTT
>JAHFOZ010000044.1:0-805 GCA_023261405.1 Planctomycetota bacterium | reverse complement strand
TGTCCTCGAGCCCCTCGGTCTTGAACTCAGCTCGGAAGGGGCCGAGTTTCCGGAACTTGCCCTCTAGGGCCTCCAGGACCGTCAAGCGTTCCTTGCGATCGAGGGACTCGATCTCGGCGTGCGCCAGGACGGCCGAAATCGTGTCCTTCCGTCCGGCCTTGGAGGCGCGGTCGAACAGCTCCCGGGCCCCGGCGGCGTCACCCGACAGGAGTCGGCGCTGTCCGGCGAATTGGAGGGCCTGGAAGGAAGTCCGGGCCGCAAGATAATTCTCCTCGGGAGTCCTCCCCTCGAGAAACGCAACAGCGGCCGGGTCGGCCTTCTTCGATTCCGCGAATTCCTTCGTGGCTTCCTCCATCCGGCCTGCCCTGGAGCGGATGATCCAGAGGAGGAGGGCGTCATGCTCGCCGCCCCCCGTCCGCTCCACGGTGCGGCGAAGGTCGCGCTCGGCGTTATCCCAGGAGGTCACCGCAAAATAGGATAGGGCGCGCAGGTAGAGAGTGCCCGGATGGTCGGGGGCCTGCTCGAGGGCCCGGGTGGCATCGGAGACCGCTCCAGCGAACTCCATCCGATGGAAGCGGGCGCGGGCGCGCAAGGTGTAGGGCTCGAAGGTCCTCAGGCCCCGCTCGATCACGCGGTCCAGGTCGGAGATGACCTCTTCGTGACGGTCGAGCTGTCCGAGGCAGGTGGCGCGGCGGAGGTAGACGGCGGGGGCCGTGCCGCCGAGCTTGATCGCCTTTGTGAACTCCGTGATAGCTTCGGCCCAGGCCTTGCCGGTCTCGTGCGCGATGCCGCGCCAGAAGGGGAT
>JAHFOZ010000453.1 GCA_023261405.1 Planctomycetota bacterium | reverse complement strand
GCGATCGTCTCGACCGAGGGCTTCCGTCCCGGGAACTTCAAGCCGTCGGTCGAGACGATCGCCGCGATCCACGACGTGATGCGGGCAGGTGGCCTCACCCCGCCGCCCCCCACCCCGCGCCCCGACCCCACCCAGCAGCGCAAGGGGTACGAGGAAAAATAGCGGGCCGCCGCTGGTCACCGGGCGGGCGCACCCCGGCCGGTCCCTTCGAGGAGTTCGATCCGCTACCGCGCCAGGCTCTTCCGGACCTTCTGCCGGAGGAGCGCCGCGGCCGCCTCCGACGACGGGGCGAACTCCAGGATCCCCCCGAGCCCCAGGGAGTCGAAGACCCGCTTGACCGCGGGCGGGACCTGGGTGAAGACGAACCACTTCGGCTCCTTCGCCGCGGGGTTGTAGTAGCCGAGGAAGCACCCGAACCCGGTGCTGGAGATGTACTGGACCCGCTGGAGATTGACGATCACCAGCGAGGCGCCCCGCTCGAAGACCCCCTTGAGGGCCTCGTCCACCTTCGAGTAGTTGGACATGTCGATGGATCCCTCGAGCTTGAGCTCCCAGATCCAGGGCTCGAATTCCGTTGCGACGACTTTGAACGGGATGGTCATGGCTGCACCTTTCGCCCCTCAGGGGCGCCTCACAAGAAGATTCCTCAGACCCTCTCCAGCAGTTTCTTAAGCGACAGTTCGTTCTCTCCATCCTCGTTGACCCGATACTCCACCTGTTCCATGAGCTTCCGGATCATAAAGACCCCGAGCCCCCTCGACCGTCCGTCCTGCACATGACTCCGGAGGTCCAGGGGCGGAAGAGCGGTCAGGTCGAAATACGTCCCGCGGTCGGCGATCACCGCCTTGAACTCGCGGTCGTCGATCTCCACCTCGACCCTGACGAAGCCGGGCTTCCCGGCCCCGTAGCCATGCTCCATGATGTTGGCGACGGCCTCGTCGATGGCCAGCGTCACGACGTAGGCCTCCTCGGGGTTGATGGGGCATTCCGCGGTCACGAGGTGCATGAACCGTCGCACCGCCCCCAGGTATCGCGACTCGTTGCCCACCAGGATGGTGGCGCGCAGTCCGGAAGGCGGCAACTTCTGGGTCACCATCTCGATCGCCCGGCCTGCGACCCCCTTCATCAGGAAGCGTCGCGTCGTCGTGCTACAGGTGTTATTCATGCCCCTGGGCAGAGCAAGCTCCATGCCAGCCGGAATTCCACTGGCGACCGACTTGTCTGATTCCGGGTCTCACAGGATTGTCGGGCAGCCCCCTCCATCTCCGTGGGCCCCTCTCCCGCGCGAGGCCCCTCGCCCCCGCGAAGACTGGGAGCCTGGCATGGCATCCGGTTTGCTCTTCCACCGCCTTATGAAAGTCGGGCGATCGAAGAAACGGTTCCGGGGTGACCGATGATGGACGACAAGGAATTCGGATGTGCCCTGGTCAGCGCCGGGTTGATTGGCGAGGCGGACCTGCAGGCCGCCCTCGAGGAGCGCCGGCTCGCCGCCCCGCGATTCGTGTTCCTCTGGGACATCCTCATCCGGCGCGGCCTCATCTCCCAGGTGCAGGTGGACGAGGTCCTGGCCGCGCTCCAGAACCGGCGGCGGTATTGCGGGGCCTGCAAGATCGGGGTGCTTGCCCCCCAGATCACCCACGAGGGCGAGCGCTGCGGCCGCTGCGGCGGCCCGATCTCCTGGAACATGCTCTCCAGCGCCCCCAAGGAAGACTGGAGCGAGGAGACCGTCCTCATGATGGAGGACGCCCCGGAGCCTGTCCGGGAGGCCGGCCGCAACCGCGACTCGGTCCTGGGGAAGTTCGTCCTGGTCGAGGAGGCCGGCCGCGGAGGCTGCGGCGTGGTCTACAAGGCGTGGGACCTGGTGCTCGGCCAGCACGTGGCGTTGAAGCTGCTCCGCGCGACCTCGGACACGGACCCTGAGGCCCAGCGCCGGCGGCTCAAGGACCTGCTTAAGGAGGCGCGGAACTCCATCCGCCTCCGCCATCCCCACATCGTCCCCACTCACGACGCGGGACGGATCGGCGCCGAGTTCTTCATCAGCATGGACTTCATCGAGGGCGAGCCCCTGGCCCGCCCGATCCACCGCGCCCGCCGGCAGGGCGCCGTGTCCCCTTTCTACGAGAACCCGTCCCGCTACCTCGAGATCCTCCGGGACGTCGCCTTCGCCCTCCACCACGCGCACACGCTGGCCCACCCGATCGTCCACTGCGACCTCAAGCCGGCGAACGTCCTCGTGGACACCCAGGGACGGGGCTACGTCATGGACTTCGGCATCGCGCAGTCGACGGCCCAGCCTCCCTCCGAGGAGACGGCCCGCAACGGGGACATCCAGGGGACCCCGGCGTACATCGCGCCGGAACAGGTCCAGGGGGAGCGGAAGGGCATCGGTCCCTGGACGGACCTGTACGCGTGGGGAGCCATGCTCTATGAGCTCCTGGCCGGGCGCACGATGTTCGACGGGCAGGGCATGGAGCTCCTGTTCAGTGCCCTCAAGGAGGCCCCCAAGCCGCCCCTGGCGCGCGCCCGGGCCAGCGGCCAGGAGGCCATCAAGCAGATCGCCGCCCTTCCCTATGCCTCGGCCCTGGAGTCGCTCTGCCTGCGTTGCCTGTCCAAGACCCCCTCCGAGCGGCCGCGCAGCGCCCTCGAGGTGGCCACAGAGATCGAGGCGCTGCTGGGGACGGTGCGGAAAGGGGAAGCGCCGGTCCAGACCCTCGAGGACCTGCCCTGGAATCCAGAGCACACGGAGCCGACCGTTCGCCTGGCCGCCGGCCCGGCGATCACGATCCCTCCGCGAGCCCGTCAGAAAGACCCCGATCCCGCCGAGCCGGTCCCAGGTTCTGTCCCCGAGGGCGGCTCCGCGGAGGAGTTCCTCGGACGGGTCATCGAACAGGTCAACCGCATGAAACCCGCCATGGACTCGCTGGAGCTGGTCGATTCCAGGGTCTCCCAAGTGGAACTCCTGCGGGCCACGAGACGCGGCCTCATCGTCTTCCACCAGGAGAGGTCCATGGATGTCCCCTGGTCACAGCTGACCCCCCGCCAGCTGGTGGCGCTCGCGCGGGATGTCCTGCAGCTGGAGCTGCCGGAACACCTGCGGGCGCACCGCCTGCAGGCCGCCGTGGACCGGCGCTAGGAGATCCGGTCCGGGTCGAGTTCCTTGCCGGTCAGGAACCTGTTGGGAAACTCCGCATGGCTGGGCTTCGGCCCGGGGCGCGCGGGCACGTGGACCATGCAGCCTCCGCATTCAAATCTATCCCCTTGGACGGGCTTTGCGGAGATCGCGCCTCGCGGAACTTACTTTACGCTCGGGCCACGCGGCGCTTCTTGCTGCGCGCCTTGATGTACTCCGACAGTGCTTCCCGAACCAGATCCGCGAGAGAGCGCTTCTCCCGGAAGGCCAGCTCCCTCAGCACCTCATGCTGCTTCGCCTCGACCGCCGCGAACAGAGTCACCGGCGATTCAAGCTTCTTCTCAGCCGCCATCGCGTCACCTCTTACTTTCGAATTTCTTCCTTTTCGACGATCATCTGCTCGATCGGCCCCACCGGCTTGATGTAGATCGCCTCCTGCTCGAACCGCGCCATCAGGACGTTCCGAGCATACCTCCGAAGCCAGATTCTCGATTCCTCCGTGTCCGGCACATCCACCTCCACCGCCGCCAAGTCGTCGTCATACAGCACTCCATTCCCCCACCAGAAGCCCGTCGGCTTGCCCTCCTCCCAGCGGAAGAGGGTCCCGCCTCCGAACTGTGCGGCGATCTCCCTTGCCGTCTCGATGAACTTCTCGTCTTCGACCGGCCGGCGCGCCCCCTGGGCATCCGCGTTGTACTCCACCGGCAACCTGATGATCGCGCATATCAACTTCCGGCCCTGAGCCATCGGGTCTCCTGTCTCACCCTGTCTCTACTATCATACTAGCATAATAGACTATTTAGTGCAAGGCGTGTTCGCTCCGTCTCCATCCTGCTCCCGCGGGTGAAACTTCCGATGGGGCTCCTTCAGGTCCTGGATCTCGAGGCGCACGTAGGCGTCGAGGCTCGCGAAGTCCTCGTGGCCGAGGAGGTCCTTGACGTGCGCGGGGTTGGCCCGGTTCCGTATCATCCCCGTCGCGCAGCTGCGCCGGAACGCGTGGGGCGACACGTCCTCGACGATGCCCGCCGCGCTCGCCCGCCCCAGGACGAGAACACGGATGGAGGTGCCGTTGCCGGGCCGGGATCCGGGCGCTCAGACGCCCCCGGCGGGATGGGCGTGAGCCAGGCAGACCTGCGGCGCGCCCGGTGCCGGGTGACCCGGCGCAGTGCCG
>JAHFOZ010000043.1 GCA_023261405.1 Planctomycetota bacterium | reverse complement strand
GGCGTCGCTGAAGTCGAGCTTCCGGTAGGCGGTCTTGAAGTCGTCGATGATCCACTGCACGTAGCCCTGGACCAGGATCCCCTGGCGCTCGCGGCAGATGCAGTTGGCGTTGATGATGATGGTCTGCATCGCGGAGGGCACCACGAGGAAGGAGTCCGTCACCGGGTCGAAGCGGAACGAGACCCCGAGGCCGCAGTGGAGCGGCTCGTCGTGGCCGCGACGGGTGTGGATCACGTAGGCGTTCGGGGGCACCACGACGCTCTTCCAGCGCCACCAGCCGTTCACGCGCACGTCCACGGCGTTTCCGCCCGCGTAGCCGCCGCCCGCCGGCGACTCGATGATGAAGCGGTCGTCGTCCGCGGCGGCGCCCGAGGGCTCGGCGTTCGCGATGAGCGCGACCTTCTTCGGAGCCCCCCGCTGCACGCGGAGGTCCCGCTCGAGCTGGCTCTTCTGCTGCATCACCCGCTCGAGGTAGTCGTTCTTCAGGGCCCTGCTGCTGTTCTCCACGACCTGGCTTGTCTCCATGGCGTCCTCCTTCCTTCTGCATCCCTGAGAAGCAGGGAGACCGGGAGGTTACACGGATTCATTGACTTCACCCCGCGGAGGCCTATGATGGCCGCAGCGCAGGAGCCCGTTAGGGCTTAATAGGGAACCCCGTGAGAACCGGGGGCGGTCCCGCCGCTGTGACTGGAATCAGTAGGCCCGGAGCCACTGTCGCGCCGAGAGGCGGACGGGAAGGCCCGGGCGAGCCATCCAGGAGCCAGAAGACCTGCCTGCGCGAGTGAGACGGAGCCCCGGCCGAGGGCGGACCGTCGGCCGGAAGCGAAGAGACCGGGTGCAGCTTCCCGCTGTTCTGGGGGGCCGCACCCGGTTTTTTCATGCCCTCGATCATGGTGCAGGGGACCGCCAGCGGCGTGGGCAAGTCCACGCTCGTCGCGGCCCTCTGCCGCATCCTCCGACGCCGCGGCCACCGCGTGGCTCCCTTCAAGGCCGTCACGATGTCCCTCAACTCGGCGGTCACTCCCGACGGCCTCGAGATCGGCCGTGCCCAGGCCCTCCAGGCCCAGGCCGCAGGCCTCGAGCCGCGCGTCGAGATGAACCCGGTCCTCCTCAAACCTTCCCGGCGCCGCCACGCGGTGGTCTGGGGCCGGCCCTCCGCTCGCCGTGACCTCTGGCCCGCCATCCGCCGTGCCTACCTGGCCCTGGAGAGGGAGTTCGACACCGTCGTCCTCGAGGGCATGGGCTCGCCCGCCGAGCCCAACCTCATGGCCCGCGACCTCGCCAACTGCCGCGCCGCCCGCCTCGCCCGCGCGCCCGTCCTTCTCGCGGGCGACATCGATCCCGGCGGCGTCTTCGCCTCGCTGCTGGGGACCTGGGAGATCCTCCCTCCGCGCGACCGGCCGCGCGCCTTCGTCATCAACAAATTCCGCGGCGAGCTCCGCGCCCTCGCCCCCGCGATCCGCTGGCTCGAGCGCCGCACCCGGACGCCCGTCCTCGGCGTGATCCCCTGGCTCGACCTCACGCTCGACGAGGAGGACACGGCGCGCCGGACCCGCGCGACCGGCCGGCGCCTCCGCGTGGCGGTGGTCAAGCTCCCGCACCTCTCGAACTCCACCGACTTCGAGCCCCTCCAGCGCGAGCCCGACGTGGACCTCGTCTACGCCGAGCGCCCCGTGGAGGCCGACGTTCTCATCTTCCCCGGCACCCGGGCCACGCTCTCCGACCTCGAGTTCGTCCGCGCCCGCGGCTTCGACCGCGCCGCGCGCGAGTGCCGCGAGGTGGTGGGCATCTGCGGCGGGCTGCAGATGCTGGGCCGGGGCCTGCGCGACGGCGTGGAGTCGGCGGGCGGGGCCGAGGGGCTCGGAGTCTTCGACTGCGACACCTCCTTCTCGCGCCTCAAGCGGACCGTCCGCGTGCGCGGCACGCAGCTGGACACCGGCGAGCCCATCGAGGGCTACGAGATCCATCTCGGGCGCACCTCGTACGGCCCCCGGACCCGTCCCTTCGCACGGCTCGAGACCGGCCGCGACGGCGTCGTCACCCCCCGCGGCTGGGGGACCTACGTGCACGGCGTCTTCGACGCCCCCGGATTCCGGCGCGCCTTCCTCAACCGGCTCCGCGCGCGGCGCGGATGGAAGCCCCTCCCTCCCCGGACCTGGAGCCGGGAGGCCGAGCTCGACCGGCTGGCCGATGCGGTTGAAAGGAACCTGGATATGAAGAAGCTCATGAACCTGATCTTGAAGGGAAGCACGACATGATCCAGATCCTCGCGCTCGCGATGTGCCTGCAGAACCAGGAGCCTCCGCCCGAGACGCCGAAGCTCCAGCCCGTCGAGAAAAAGGTCGTCGTCATCGGGCAGCGGCGCGAGGGGGACATCCTCGACGTGCCCTCCGCCGTGACCGTGATCGGCGCCGACCAGATCGAGAAGAGCGGGGCGGCGAACATCGCCGAGGTCGTCCAGAAGCAGGCGGGCTTTTTCTCCGCCGGCGCCGTGAAGGGGGCGCAGGACCAGATTATCGACCTGCGGGGGTTCAACAACGGCGGCGGGAACGGCCAGCGTACGCTCGTCCTCGTGGACGGCCGGAAGACCAACTCCGTCGTGGGGACCGCCACCGACTGGGCGGCGATCCCGCTCGACAACATCGAGAGGATCGAGATCGTCCGCGGCCCCGCCGCCGCGCTCTACGGCGACGGCGCCCTCGCCGGAGTCATCAACATCGTGACGAAAAAGGGCGGCAAGGGGACCACCAGCACCGTGGGCGCCTCCGCGGGCAACTGGGGCACCTACAAGGGGATGATGAACGTGAGCGGCTCCTCGGACGACGTCATCTTCGACGTGTACGCCGGCGTGGAGGGCACCGACGGGTGGCGCGACCACAGCCGCTACACCGGCCACAACTTCACGGCCCGCCTCGAGGCCCCGGTCAACGCCTCGCTCGTGGCCTTCCTCAAGGCCGGCCGCCACGCCGACACGCGGGAGCGGCCCGGCTCCCTCACGAAGACCGATGTCGCGGCGTTCGGCCGCGAGGCCTCGGTGATCGACGGCTCCCCCAGCGAGTTCGAGGGGGTGGAGACCTACATCGACGCGGGCCTCACCCAGTCGCTGGGCGACCTGGGCGAGGCGAGCCTCTTCCTCAATCACACGAAGGGGCAGGGGGACGCGGTCTTCTTCGACCCCTTCGGCGCCTACGTCATCGACGACGCATCCGACATCACGATGCTCCAGTTGAAGCACGTGGTCCGGCCGGAGATCCTCTCGATGCAGACGGCCTTCACGACGGGGGTGGACCTCTCCTACGAGACCGCCGATGCCGAATCCGTCTACATCAATGCCTTTCCCCCTCCTCCCTTCTTTGGCCCCGACAAGAGCGACTACCGGCGGCGTCTCGTGGGGGTGTACGAGCACCTCGAGGTGCGGCCCGCCGACATCCTGGTTCTCACGGGCAGCGTGCGTTACGACCGCGCGCTCCTCAACCTTGACTCCGATCCGGCGGCCGGGGCAGGGTTCGACCGCCAGCGCGCGTTCGACCAGCTGAGCCCGCACGCAGGCGTGACGCTCAAGCTGATGGACGAGCTCTCGGTCTACGGCTCGTGGGGGCGGACGTTCAAGTACCCCACGCGCGACGAGCTCATCGGGTTCACCACCTTCGCGCCCAACCTGGACCCCGAGCGCTCGAACGTCTATGAGACGGGCGTGCGGGTGCAGTCAGCGCGATGGGGCTCCGCGGGCATCTCCGCCTACCGGATGGAGGTGAAGGACGAGATCTTCTTCTACCCCCCGCCTCCCCCCCCGCCCAGCCTGTTCGGGACAAACCTGAACCTCGACGAGGTGGTCCACCAGGGGATCGAGACCGAGGGCCGGCTGACGCCCTGGGACTGGCTGGAACTCTTCGCCACGCACGCGTACGTCCGGGCGATCATCACCGAGAGCGACGACCCCTCCCAGGAAGGCAAGCAGTACCCGGTGACGCCGCGGCTTTCCGGCACGGCGGGGACCACGGTCCGCTATGAGGGCGCGGCGCTCACGGTGCTGGGGCGTTACGCCGGTGATCGGATGCTGGTGAGCGACTTGGACAACTCGCATGGTACGCTCGACTCGTACTGGGTCCTCGATGCGAGGCTGGCCTTCACCCTCCAGCAGGTCACCGCCTTCCTCGCGGTCTATAATTTCACAGACCGGGAGTACTACGACAACGGCGGGGTGTCCTATTCCCCCGGCGGCGATAGGTTCAACCCCGGCAGCGAGCGCAGCTGGATGCTGGGCGGCGACTTTAGATTCTAGCCTGGACGATCCATGAGCATTCACCCCAAAGGCACCCAGGCACAAAGCGGCCTGAGTGGATCCGGGCCACGCCTTGCCCGGGCAGGGTGCCGTCAGAACCCTGTGGGTGTCCTGGTGTCGGGGGGGTTCAAGAGGAGCCCGGGCTAAAGTGTTGGAAGCGGCCGGGCTCTCCTGCGGGTACGGCGGGACGGAGGTCCTCACGGACGTCTCGCTCCGCCTGGAGTCCGGCGAATTTACAGCCGTGGTGGGCCCGAACGGCTCGGGCAAGTCCACGCTGGTGCGCGCGCTGGGGCGGGTGCTGCGGCCGCGCGCGGGCCGCGTCCTGCTCGGGGGACAGGACCTCTACGCCCTGCCGCCGGCCGAGTGTGCCCGGCGTGTCGCGCTGCTCCCGCAGGAGACGCCCATCGACTTCGAGTTCAGCGCGGAGGAGATCGTCCTCATGGGCCGCGCGCCCCACCTGGGGCGCTTCGACGCGGAGGGCCCGCGCGACCGGGAGGTGGCGCGGCGCTGCATGGAGCGGACGGGGACGTGGGGGCTCCGCGAGCGCCCGGTCATGGAACTCTCGGGGGGCGAGCGGCAGCGGGTGCTCCTGGCGCGGCTCTTCGCGCAGGAGGCGCGGGTCCTCCTCCTCGACGAGCCGGTGGCGCACCTCGACCTCGCGTTCCAGGTACGGGTGCTGAAGCTCGTCCGCGAGGCGAAGGACGCGGCCGTGCTCGCCACGCTGCACGACCTCAACCTCGCCGCGGCATACGCGGACCGGATCGTGCTGCTGGCGGGCGGCCGCGTGGCGGCCTCGGGCCGGCCGGAGGAGGTCCTGACGGAGCCGGTGCTTCGCGGCGTCTACGGCCCGGAGGTGGCGGTGCGGCCGCATCCGGAGAGCGGGCGGCCCTGGGTCTTCGTGCGGACATGAGGAGGCTCGCGTTCCTGCTCCTGCTCCTGGGCTGCGAGCGGCCGGCGGCGCCGCCGGCGGGGCGGGTGTTCACGGACAGCCGCGGGAAATCGGTCGTCGTCCCGGCGCGGCCGGGGCGGATCGTGACGCTGGTGCCGAGCGCCACCGAGCTGCTCTACCGGGTGGGCGCGGCGGAGCAGATCGCGGGCGTGACCACGGCGTGCGACTGGCCGCCGGAGGCGAAGGCGAAGCCGAAGGTGGGAGGCGTGACGGTGGATCTCGAGCGGGTGCTGGCGCTCAAGGCCGACCTCGTGGTGACCTGCGTGCGGATGACGCGGCGGGCATCGGAGGACCTGGAGGCGCGGGGCCTGCCGGTGTATTCGATCGATCCGGCGAGCTTCGCGGGGATCGCCGAGGCGCTCCGGCGGCTGGGCGAGATCACGGGCCGCGCGGAGGCGGGGGCGAAGGCGGCGGAAGAGTTCCTGACGCGGGCGGAGGCGGTGAAGGCGAGGGAGGGCCCGACGGTGTACTTCGAGTCGTCGTCGGAGCCGATGGGGACCACGGGGGCGGATTCGTACACGGGGGAGGCGCTGCGGCGGGCGGGGGGACGGAACGTGTTCGAGGGCGGCTGGCGTCTCACGGACTGGGAGGGGGTGCTCGCGCGCGACCCGGAGGTGATGCTGATCGCGCACGACCGGCGGGAGGGGATAGCGCGGCGCGCGGGCTGGTCGGGGCTCAAGGCGGTGAAGACCGGGCGGGTCCACTTCGTGGCGCCCGAGCGCTACGTCTATCCCACGTTCCGGCTCCTGGACGGGCTCGAGGAGGCGGCGCGGCTTTTCCATGAAAAGAATCCCCGCTAGCCTGGCCGTCCCGGGGCTCGTGCTCGCGGCGCTCGGCGCCGCGGGGCTCTCGCTCGTGGTGGGGTCCACGCCGCTGTCGCAGCTGAGCGCGACGATCCTCTGGGAGGTGCGCCAGGGTCGGACGGTGCTGGCGTTCCTGGTGGGGGCGTCGCTGGCGGCGTCGGGGACGGCGTTCCAGGGGCTCTTCCGGAACCCGCTCGCGGACCCGTTCGTGGCGGGGGTGTCCGGGGGCGCGGCGCTGGGGGCGGTGGGGGCGGTGGTGTGGGGGGCGCCGCTCTGGAGCGCGGCGGCGTGGGCGTTCGCGGGCGGGGTGGGGGCGGCGCTGCTGGCGTGGCGGCTCGCGCGGGTGCGGGGCCGGGTGCCGGCGGGCTCGCTGCTCTTGTCCGGGTTCGCGGTGGGGACCTTCGCGAGCGCGATCGTCTCGGTGCTTCTGCTGGCGAAGTCGCGGAACTGGAACGAGGTGGTGGGCTGGCTCATGGGCTTCGTGAGCGACGCGAATCCGTGGGACCGGGTGCTGGTGCTGGCGCCGTGCCTGGCGGCGAGCGTGGCGGTGATGGCGTGGCACGCGCGCGACCTCGACCTGCTGCTGCTCGGGGAGGAGACGGCGGGCTCGCTGGGGGTGGACGTGGAGGGGGCGAAGGGGCGGCTGCTCGTGGCGGCCTCGGTGGCGGCGTCGGCGGCGGTGGCGGTGTGCGGGATCGTGGGGTTCGTGGGGCTGATCGTCCCGCATGCGATGCGGGCGCTGGTAGGGCCGCGCCACCGCGGTCTCCTCCCGGCGGCGCTGGTGGGGGGCGGGGTGCTCCTCGTGCTCGCGGACATCGTGGCGCGCGCGGCGGTGCCGGGGGTGCCGATGCCGGTGGGCGCGGTGACGGCGCTCTGCGGCGCGCCCTTCTTCCTCCACCTCCTCCGGCGCAAGTCGCTGCGGTCGGGGTGAGGAGGGGGTGGAGTTCTCGGATAATCGAGCGCATCAAGGCCCGCCCGAGCCGCAGCGGGGGCCGAAAATGAAAACCAGAATGAGAGGGCAGGGAGGAGCCCGAGGGCCCGGGTCAGGCCGTCTTACTGGGTCGGGTCCCTATCTATCCGCACCCATAGCGCAGTATGCTCTCGCAGGGGGCGATGGAAAACTGAAGACTTGCCCTTAGGCGTCTTCCCGGTCGCACGCCACTTACGATAGATGTGATTTCATAGCACATGGTCCGCCGGGGGGGGCATAGGTGCATTACGGTTTCCCGGGATCCATAACACCGTTGTCCGCTCCGTGAACTTTCATGCGTCCTTGATGGCCTTGGGCCAGCACCGGAGCTCGCACGCCCCTTCTCCGGACCTGTTGAGCGCTCGCGGCAAGACTTCCCTGCCGTTGCCCGCACGGCTCAGCGACCGGCGTCCGGTCCCCCAGCGGCGCACTCGACCCGGTTGCGCCCGGAATGCTTTGCGGCGTAGAGGGCGCTGTCTGCACGCTTCACGAGCTGGAGGGGCGTGTCCCCCGCCTCGAGCAGGCCCACGCCGAGGGACATCGTGCAGCGGATCGCCTGTCCGTCGAAAGAGAACGCATGGGTTTCCACGGCGCGCCGGACCTGTTCCGCCACCCCCCGCGCCGCATCGAGGCTCACCCCCGGGAGGATCGCCGAGAACTCCTCGCCTCCGAAGCGCGCCGCGAAGGCCCCCGGGGGCACGAGGGATTTCAGGAGGCCGCCCGTCTCGGTGAGGATCACGTCGCCCGCCGCATGCCCGTAGGCGTCGTTCTTCGACTTGAAGTGGTCGAGGTCGCACATGACGAGCGACAGGGGCCCGCCCCTCGACCGGTGGGCGGCGACCTCCTCCTCCAGCCGGACGTTGAAGTACTGCCGGGTGAAGACCCGCGTGAGCCCGTCCACCGTGGCCCGCTCGAAGAGCCGCGCGTTGTTGAGGGCGATGCCGACCTGGCTGGCGAAGATGGAGACCAGCTCCTGGTCGCGGGCCGTGAACGGGCCCTTCGAGGCCTTGTCGGTCACGCAAAGCGCGCCCGCGCAGCGCGCCTCCGCCTGCAGCCCCTCCCCACGCGAGACGATGGGCGCGACTACGAACGAGGCTGTCTCGTAGCCCCGACCGCGGGCCCCCGGCGGGAGCGGGCCGCCGGCCGAGGCGAGGGTTCGGCCCTCCAGGATCGCGCGACCCGCGAGTCCCTCGCCGGGCCGCACGCGGACCTCCGGCCAGAGGGAGCGATCGACCCCGCTGGAGGCGGCGATCGCCAGCAATCCGCCCGTCTCGTCGAGCAGCATCACGGTCGCCTTCGTGCACTCGAAGATGCGGCACGCGCGCTCCACCGCCTCCCGTACGACGAAGTCCCGGGAGAGCGACGAGGTCAGGAGGCGGGACCCTTCCCCCAGCCGGAGAAGGCACTGCCCGAGCGCCAGGTCCGCCTCGCGCTGCCGCAGGTTCTCGATCGCGATCGCGGCTTGCCCCGCGATGGCGTTCAGGAGGTGCAGGTCCTCCTCCTTGTAGGTCCTCCCCTCCCTGACCGTGTCCACCTCGATGATCCCCATCACCCTCCCCCCGCGCACCAGCGGCGCGCCGAGGGCCGACTGCAGCCTCAGTTCCCGGATGGACTGGCTCGACTCGAAGCGCGGGTCGTCGAGGGGTTTCTCCACGAGGAGCGCCTCGGCCGTGCGGATCGCCTCGTCCAGGAGCGCCTGTGGGATCCCCGCGGTACCCGTAGCCGCCGGCGACATCCTCTCGCGGCGCGCCTCGAGCTTCCCCTCGCCGTCGAAGAGGAGCACGAAGCAGCGGTCGGACCCGAACGCGCCGAACAGGTGATCGATGAGCTGGTCCAGGAGTTCCGGCAGCGAGGCGGCGGACCCCAGCGCGCTCGTCACGCGGTAGAGGGTCTCGAGCTGGTCGGAGACGCGCCGGCCCTTCCGGAGCGCGGAGACCACGGCGTCCGAGCTCGAGAAGTGTCCCGACCGAGTGAGCACGCGGGAGGTCGTGTCCGGCGCGGCAACGGGGACCCCCGGGGAGGGAGTGCGATCATCGCTGAAAAGGAGCGTGACGGCCCCGAGGCTGACGACGTCGCCGTGGCGGAGCGGATGCTCGGCGACCGCCTGCCCGTTCACGTGGACCTCGCCCTCGGCGCGCGAGATGCGGTACACGCCGCCCACTTGCGCGATCGTCGCGTGCCGATCCCGCAAGTCCGGATCCGGAAGCACGTGGGTGTTCCCCCGCGCCTTCCCGATGGAATCTCTCTCCGCGAGCGCTAAAGATTTCCCGAGGTGCCGGGCGTCGATGAAAACCAGCTTCGCCATCGAAGGAGATTATGTCACGCGGATGGGCCGGATGGGATCAATCTCCGAGAGCCCCCAGGCAGAGGCGCAGGTAGGGCTCGGGCGCCTCCCGCTCCGCGAGGGCCCGCTCGAACTCGCGCCGCGCGCCGGCCCGGTCGCCTGCCTGCCAGAGGCAGCGCCCCAGCAGGAGCGGCGAGACCTTCGCCCCCTGCTCGCGCGCGCGCCCCAGGACCTCGGCCGCCCAGTCCCACGCGCCGTGGAACGCATGCCACTCCCCGATCGCGACGAGCCCCAGAGCGTCCCCCTTCCCGACCTGCAGCGAGTCGAGCGCTGTCGCGGCCCGCGAGACCAGTTCCGCTGGCTCCGTGGGCCCCAGCTCCCAGCGATGGATCAGGTTTCCCGCCGCCGCCAGGATCCAGCGTCCATCCGGTGACGCCGCCACGCTGCGCACGACGTCCGGCGTGTTGAACGCGCGGACCTCTTCGCCGTCCTCGAAGTTCCACACCCTCAAGGTCTTGTCGGCCCCGCCCGAGACGATCAGGTTACGGCCGGGAACGAACGCCGCCCCCATGACAGGGGCTGTATGCCCCTTGAACGAACGATCGACCCGACCTGTCGCCAGGTTCCAGAGCGCGAGCGGCTCTGGGGCCCCGCCCGGATCGTCGGGCACCCCCTGCCCCGTCGCCACGAGGACCCGGGTCCCGTCCGGGGAGAATGCCAGGCTGTGGATCCCCTTGACCCCGCCGATGGGGATCGGGGGCGGGCTCGATCCGGACTCAACCTCCCATTGGCGGAGGAAGTAGCTTCCATCCGCGCGCCGGTCGCCGCCCCCCGCGATCAGACGTCGGCCGTCCGGAGAGAAAGCCAGGCTGTAGAAGCGGCAGGGGCCATCTTTCAACATCTTGGGATCTCGCGCGGACTCCAGACTCCAGATTCGAACGACCCCGTCTTCCGAGGCCGAGGCTGCAAGACGACCCTCCGGCGACACCGCCACCTGGCTGGGGAGCTCCTCGTGCCCCTCGAAGCGCCGGAGCTCCCTCCACGAAGCGAGGTCCCAGAGCGCGACCGTCCGGTCGGCCCCGCACGACACTGCCTTTAGACCATCGGGCAGGAACTCCACGCCCGTCACCGACCCGCGGTGGGCCCGGACGCTGCGGAGCGGGCGACCCGTCGCCACATCCCACAGGATCATCGTGCCGTCCGCCCCCGCGGACAGAGCCAGGAGCCCGTCTTTCGATAGGGTCACGTGAAGGACGTGACTGGCGTGCCCCGCCAGGACCCGGGATCCACCGAAAGGCGCCCGGTCCCAGACACGGATCGACTGATCGTAGCTTGCCGAAACGATGCGCCGTCCGTCGGGGAGGAAGGCGACCCCGTAGACGTCATGACCGTGCCCCACAAGGCAGCGGAGTTCTTCCCCCTTTTCCAGGTCCCAGATCCGCACGGTGTCGTCGAACCCCGCGGAGGCCGCGAGGCGCCCATCCGCGGAGAATGCGACGTGCCAAACGGCTCCCGTGTGTCCCCGGAGGATCGCTCGTTCGCCTGCCTCCAGGTCCCAGAGTTTCAGCGTCCCGTCGTCCCCCGCGGAGAGGGCGTGCAGGCCATCGGGGGAGATCGCCACGCCGCCGACCCGGGGCGCATGGGTCCCGAACTCCCGGATCCGCTCGACCCTCTCCAGGTCCATGAGAACGAGCTTGCCGTCCTCTCTGCCCGCGAGCACGCGTCGGCCGTCCGGGGTCACCGCCAGACCGCGCAACCCAATTCGGTCGCGGCGCTCCCAGCGACGCAGTCCCCTCTCCAGGTCCCACGAGCGCAAGGTGCCGTCCAGACCCCCTGACAGGACGTTCAGACCATCCGGCGAGACGGCCACCGCGAGCACGGCCCCCTCATGCCCGAGGTAGGCCCCGGCACACTTTCCCGCTTCCAGGTCCCAAAGCTTGAGAGCCCCGTCGTCCCCCGCGGACACCGCCCGCCGGCCGTCGGGCGTGAAGGCGACGCTCCAGATCCTCGGCCCGCCCTCGAGGCGCAGCAGTTCACGCCCCGTCGAGGTCTCCAGGAGCCTCAAGGTCCCGCCCTCCGAACCGGAGAGGAGGCGACGGCCGTCGGGAGACACGGCCAGGGCATGGAGTCCTCCCCCCGGGTTCCCCCGGATCACCAGGAGCGGCGATGGGGATTCGTGATAAAACTCCTGGAGGGCGAGGTCCGCCTTGAGGGTGGGCGCCCCCTCCTTCCGGAATTTTCCGAGCGCGTCCTCGTAGAGTCTTTTCGCATCGCTCCAGCGTCGCGCCACCCGGTAGGCATCGCCTTGCGCCACGAGGCTTTCGGCAAGCCGAAGGCGAGCCACTCGCGCGGATGCAACGGCACGGTTCGCCTCATGCACCGCCTTCCGGGCCGACTCCGCTTCCGCGTCGCGGGCTTTGCTCACGCCGATCACGTAGGCCACGGAGGCCCCCAGAAGGACCAGTGCCGCGACGGAGGCCGTGAGGGCGAAGATGCGGTTACGCCGGAACCACTTGGCCGCGATCTGGAGCAAAGTGTACTCCGCCGCCGCGAGCGTGCGGCCCTCGAGGAACGCAGTGACGTCGTCCCTCAGCGCCGGCGCCGACGCGTAGCGGTCCTCTCGCCGCGTCGCGAGGGCTTTCATAGAGGCCGCCTCGAGGTCCGCGGGCACCGCCCGGCCGGGGGATCGCCGCGAGGGGGGCACGATGGCCCCCCGCGCGGCGCGCGTGATGAGATCGATCGCGTTCTTTCCCTCCACCGGCGGGTGGAGGGTCAGGATCTCGTAGAGGATGGCCCCCAGCGAGTACACATCCGATCGTTCGTCGATGTCCTTGAGCCTCCCCAGCGCCTGCTCGGGCGGCATGTACGCGGGGGTGCCCAGGACGCTGCCCTGGAGGGAGAGCTCCAGGTCCGCGTCGGCCCGGTCGGAGACGATGCGCCCGGGCGTGGCCGCGTCGGCCCGGCCCACGATCTTCGCCAGCCCCCAGTCCATCACGAGGACTTCGCCGAACTCCCCCATCATGATGTTGTGAGGCTTGAGGTCCCGATGGAGGACGCCCCGGGAGTGGGCGAAGGCCACGGCGTCGCAGACCTTCACGAAGACCCCGAGGAGCCGCGCGAGCGGATACCCGGCGCCGTCCCGCCCCTTGCGGAGCGACTCGAGGAGGTCGAACAGGGATCTCCCCCTCACCTTCTTCATGGTAAAGTACGGGCGGCCCTGGACGTCCTTCCCCAGCTCGTGGACGGGGCAGATGTTCGGATGCTCCAGCTGTCCCTGGATCTGGGCCTCCTCCAGGAAGCGCGCCTTGCTCTCGGGGTCGGAGGCTTCCCGCTCGATGAGGACCTTGATCGCCAGCTCGCGGCGGATGTCGAGGTCCTGCCCGTCGAGGATGATCCCCATGCCGCCGCGGGCGATCTCGCCGCTCACGGCGTAGCGGCTCCCGAACGCGCCCGGCGGCACCGCGGGCGAGGGCGCCCCGCCTTCCGTCTGGCGGCGGATCTCCTCGATGACCCGGAGGAGCTGCTCGCCCGTCAGGAATTTCTTGCCGACCAGGATGGCTCCCAGGGGCTGGTCCCCGCGTTCCCGGAGCGCCTCGCGCAACTGCTCGGGCCCGAGCAGGTCCATCTCGACGGCGGTCCGTCCGAGCAGGGCGTCTTTGGGGTCAAGCATCCTGGGGGTCGGGGGAATTCTACACTCGAGGGGGGGTGTACTGCTACCTGTGCGGCTTCTCTTGGCGGCGATCCTGCTCGCGCCGGCCGCATCCTCGCAGGCCGCCCCCAGCCGCTTCACCACGCGAGGGTGGTAGGAAGCGAGGTCTCAGGCGGGTGGCTACCAGGCGGCACGGATCGACGCCTGCGACACGGGGCTTGCCGACGGGGGCTGGTGCTACCGCTTACGGCACTCTACGGGCTGTTTGCGGCCTGTTCTTCAAAGATCGCGCCTGAGTTATCTTGGGAGCGATGTCAGTGATCGGTCCGGTAAGATCGCCTGAGCCGGGCCCTCGGGCTCCTCTCTGCCCACTCCCGGTACGTTTTTAATTTCCGCCCCCGCCTTCAGCTCGGGCGGGCCTTGAAGGGCTCGGTCCTCCAGAATCCCCACCTGCTCCACCTTCCTCAGCACCCCCTCGCCGGATATCCGCCCTACGCAGGCTTGCCGAATGGACACGAGCGATTGCGCCAACGCCCGCTCCATTTCCCTTGATGAACCCTTGGATTGAGAGAATCAGATCCCTGACATGGGATTCATCGGGCTGTTCACGGCGGGCTCCTTGGCGGCGGGCTGGGGGTCCTTCTCTTCGGCGACCGTGTCCCCTTCCCCTGGGGCGAGGAAGAGATTCGCCTCCAGCCCGTGCTGGCGCGTGTAGAGGTCGTGATACCGGCCGCGGGCTGCGAAGAGCTGCCCGTGCGTGCCGCGCTCGAGGATCTCGCCGGCCTCCACCACGAGGATCTGGTCGGCGCGGCGGATGGTGCTCAGGCGATGGGCGATCACGAACGTCGTCCGCCCGGCCATGAGGTGCGACAAGCCTTGCTGGATCATCGCCTCCGACTCCGAGTCGAGGCTCGAGGTGGCCTCGTCGAGGATCAGGATCCGCGGATCGGCCAGAAGCGCGCGGGCGATCGAGATGCGCTGCCGCTGCCCGCCCGAGAGCTTCACGCCCCGCTCGCCCACGACCGTGTCGTAGCCCTTCTGGAACTTGTCGGCGAACTCGTCCACCCGCGCGATCTGGCAGACGCGCCGGATCTCCTCGTCGCTCGACCTCGGACGCGAGAAGGCCACGTTCTCGCGGATGGTGCCGTCGAAGAGGAACGATTCCTGGAGCACCACGCCCAGCGCGCTGCGGTAGTCGTCGAGACGGACCCAGGACTGGTCGACGTTTCCGACCAGGATCCGTCCCGACACGGGCTTGTAGAACGCGGCGATCAGGCTGATGATCGTCGACTTGCCGGAGCCGGAGGAGCCCACGAGCGCGGTCACGGTCCCGGGCTCGGCGATGAAACTTACGTTCTTAAGGGCCGGCTTGTCCGCCTCGTAGGCGAAGTTCACGCCCTCGAACCGGAGGGAGACCGGACCCTCCGGCATCACCCGCGTGCGCTGCGGATCGTCGTCCTCGGGCCGCTCGCCCAGCACCTCGCGCATGCGGTCGAGGCCGGCGATCGCCTCGGTGATCTGGGTTCCGATGCTGATGATGCCGATCACCGGCGCGGCCACGTAGCCCAGGAGGATGTTATAGGTGAAGAACGAGCCGAGGGTCAGGGTGCCGTCGAGGACTTGCCGGGAGCCCATGTACATGACGATCGCGCCGACGATCCCCATGAGGAAGATCGACGCGAGGGTCATGAGCGAAGTCGCGGTCAGCGTGCGCAAGACGTTGTCAAGGAGGCGGCGGACGCCTCCCGCGAAGACTTCCCGCTCGCGCTCCTCGGCGTGGTAGCCCTTGATGACGCGGACGCCGCCAAGGGACTCCGTGAGCCGCCCGGTGACCTCGGCGTTGATCTTGCCCCGCTCGCGATAGATGGGCCGGATCGTGACGAAGGCCCGCTTGAGGAGGCACGCGAACGCCGCCAGGCAGACGCACGCGACGAGGGTCATGATAGGGTTGATGGCGATGAGGACGGCGAGGGCGAGCGTCGCGGTCATGAGGCCGCCGACGAACTCGACGAGCCCGGTGCCGATGAGGTTGCGCACGCCTTCGACGTCGCTCATGATGCGCGACACGAGGGTGCCGGTCTTGTTGGAGTCGTAGTAGGCCACGGGCAGGCGGGCGATATGGGCCTGGATCTTCTGGCGCAGCTCGGCGATGAGCCGCTGGGCAGCTTTCGAGAGGAGCTGGGTGAGCGCGAAGGAGGAGACGCCCTGGATCAAGGTTGCGGCGACGAGGCCCGCGACGAGGGGGAGGAGCCAGTCGGTGCGATGCTTGAGGAGGATGTCGTCAACGAGGATTTTGGAGGTGGCGGGGAGGCCCATGCCCGAGACCCGGTTGACGACCATGAGGAGGAGGCCGAACGCGAGCAGTCCGCGGCGCGGCCGGATGAGGGCCCACAGGTCGGGCCAGACGCTCTTGAACTGCTGAAGCGGCGGCTTGCGGAGCTTGGTGTCGGTCTCGATCATAGAGTCAGGCGGTATTCTCGCAAATGTTTGTCCGATCGTCCAACGCCCGCTTGAAGGCGGCTATTCTGCGGCGAAGGCGTCAAGGGCCTTTCCGGAACCGTCCTGACACCGTACAATTCCCACCTGACATGGCAGACCTTGAGATCACGATCATGAACCACGGCCCGATGCGTGTGACGGGCCAGGGCATCGTATTCAAGGATCAGAACGGAAAGCCGTTTGATCTCTCGGGGCGCGAAACGATCTCGCTGTGCCGCTGCGGCCACTCGAAGAACAAACCGTTCTGCGACGGCTCGCACAAGGCTGCGAACTTTCAATCCGAAGTTCAAGCGCGAGCGCTGCCGCCGAAGACGTGATGGAAATCGAGCCGCGGCTCAATGGTCAGCTCAGGGTGTCCGGCACGTTCCCGCTCAGGGACGCGGTCGGTGAGGCCTTCGACCTCTCCGGCAACGCCGCCGTTTTTCTCTGAAGTCGAGCGATTTGAAACCCTGTGTGGAGGATGATGGGTGATACGACAAAGCCTGAGCAAGAGCGAACTGAAGGAATTCCAAACGCTCCTTCACCAGCGGAGCAAGCTGCTGAAGGGGGATTTCGACGGTCTTGAGGGCGAAACGAGCGGGAACGGTACGGATCGGGCTGGGGATCACTCCAGCGTGCCCGGGCACATGGCCGAACTGGCGAGCGATGATTCCGAGAAGGCCTTCTCCTACGGCCGGATGGAAAGCCAGACGGAAGAGTTGAAGGAGATCAAGGACGCCCTGGAACGCATCCTGGACGGTTCGTTCGGTTCATGCGAGAACTGCCAGGGCAGGATTCCGAGAGAACGCCTGAAGGCCATCTCCTATGCCCGTCTCTGCGTCAAGTGCCAGGGGAAGGAAGAAAGCAGATAGGACTCTCTAGCGTACGCCCCCGGGCCGCGGGCGCCCGCCATCTTCCTGCCGGGGAATCGACATTGGTCCCCGAAAGCGATTCGATCTACGGGAGACTCTCCCATTAGCGCTCCTAAACCGTTCAAATTCGGAGAGCCCGAGGGCGATAGCGCCGAGCCTGTCACAGGCCTCAAGCGTCCTCCGAACGATGCCGCCCTGAACCTGACCCCCGAGGTCAAGAACCTGATCGAGGAAGGCAAGGAGCGCGGCTTCATCACGTACGACCAGCTCAACAAGGTCCTCCCCGACGACATGGTCTCCCCGGGAAAGCTCGACCTGATCCTCCAGAAAATGGAAGACCTGGGGATCGAGATGGTCGAGTCCTCCGACGAGGGCGGCGAGAAGGGCGAGCGGGCGGTCGAACCCGATGACGGGGAGCGCGAGTTCGAGGGGCCCAAGGAGCCGGATCCCAAGCAGGCCGCCGGCACCGCGAAGATCGACGATCCCGTCCGGCTGTATCTCACCCAGATGGGCGGGATCCCCCTCCTGTCGCGCGAGGACGAACTTCGCCTGGCCAGCCGCATCGAGATCACGCGCAAGCGCTTTCGCACGAAGGTGCTCGAATCCCCGATCGCGGTCATCGAGGCGATCCAGATCCTGGAAGGCGTGAAGAACGGCGATCTCGCTTTCGATCGCACGCTGAAAGCGGACAGCGCGATCGATGTCTCGAAGTTCGAGGTCCTCGAGCGCCTGCCCCAGGTGATCGACCGGATCCGCCAGACGGTGTTCGACTCCCACGAGTGCTTCGACAAGCTCAACAGCCATCCTCTCAGCGGAAAGCAGCGCCAGCGCCTGCGGCTCCGCCTCCGCGACAACCAGCGCCGCTCGGTCGTGATGCTCGAGAAGATGAACATCCAGACCAAGAAGATCAAGCCGATGATGGAGAAGCTGGAGACCCTCTCCCGGATGCTGGATGTAGTCACCGCCGAGTCCGATGGCATCAAGGCCGGCCGCGGCGACAAGGTCAGGCTCGCGACGCTCAAGAAGGAGCTCGACCGGATCCACGCCCAGACGCTGGAGGGGGCGGACGAGCTCCGCGCCCGCGTGCGGGACATCCGCGAGCGCTTCGGGGACTACGAGACGACCAAGCGCAAGCTCTCGAGCGGCAACCTGCGTCTCGTCGTCTCGATCGGAAAGAAGTACCGAAACCGGGGCCTGACGTTCCTGGACCTCATCCAGGAGGGGAACACCGGCCTGATGAAGGCGGTCGAGAAGTACGAGTACCGCCGCGGCTACAAGTTCTCCACCTACGCCACCTGGTGGGTCCGGCAGGCGATCACGCGCGCCATCGCCGACCAGGCCCGCACGATCCGCATCCCGGT
>JAHFOZ010000452.1 GCA_023261405.1 Planctomycetota bacterium | reverse complement strand
ACGTGCGCGCGTCGAGCAGGAACGCCGCGGCGGTCTTGCCGAAGGTCCGGGACCGATAGAGCTTCGGCTTGCCCGCGGTGCGCGAGTCCCCCGTCGCACCGTAGGACTCGTCCGCCACCGGGTGGAACTCCCGGAAGGCCCGGAGGCCGTCGAGGAAGAGGGCCGTCTCGTGGATGTAGGCGCCCGGATAGGCGGCGAAGCGCGGGTCGGAGGCGGGGGCCGCGCCGCCGGAGAAATCGTCGGTGATTTCGTGGTCGTCGAGCGTGGCCAGGAAGGCGGTGCTCGCGCGGAGCTCGGCGAGCGCGTTGAGGCCGAGCTTCGGGGTGTAGACCTCGGCGTGCTTGGAGCGGAACTCGGCCAGGGTCGCCGCCTGGGCGGCGGGGACGGCGACCGAGGGGAAGTCGGCGTAGATCGTGTCGCCGAGGGCGACGAAGAAGTCGAGCCCGCGACCCGCGGCGTTCGCGACCGCAGGGAAGGGGGCGAGGTCCCCGCGCCAGTCGCCGCCGGCGCCGAAGCGCAGGGCCGGCGAGGTCGAGGCGGCCGGGAGCGTGCGGAACTTGCCCGCGGGAGAGAAGCCCCTCCGCGCGAAGGCCCGGTAGTGGTAGAGCGTGCCCGGCGCCAAGCCGGTCACCGTGACGCGGGCCGGAACCATGGGATCGACGACGCCGGTGAACCATGTGGCGGCGGATCGGAACTTCGGATCGGAGGAGACCTCGAAGGCGAGCGGGCCTTCGCGGTCCGCGCGAGTCCACAGGACCGCGGAGGTCTGGGTCACGTCCCCCGCGGCGACGGAATTGGGGAAGCTCGTGAGCGGGCGGTCGTCCCCGTGTCCGCAGCCTCCCAGGACGAGCAGCAGGCCGGCCACGCGCCGGGTTCCGAGGTTCGTCATCGCATTTCCTCCTGTTTCGCGGCCGGACTTTCCCGGCTCGCCGTTTCTAAGATTCCGGAGCCGGTGTATACTTAGGAGACCGTGTCCGACCATTTGCCGAAAAGCCCGCGCGATTCGCAGCTTGACCCGGAGGGCCGGGCGTTCCCGGTCACGAGCTGGAGCCTGATCGCGGGCGTGAAGGACTCCTCCCCGGAGGCCCGGAAGGAGGCGCTGGAGAGCCTGTGCCGGCGCTACTGGAAGCCCGTCTATCACTTCGTGAAACGCGCGTGGTCCAAGTCCCATGACGACGCCAAAGACCTCACGCAGGCCTTCTTCCTGCAGATCCTCGACGGCGGGGCGCTCCGGAAATATTCGCCGGAGCGCGGGGGCTTCCGCGCGTATCTCAAAGTCCTCCTCCGCGGTTTCGCCGCCGACCAGCACGACGCGATGACGGCCCTGAAGCGGGGGGGCGGCGTGAAGATCCTGGCGCTCGACGCGGACGCGGCGGCGATCAGGGAAGTCGTGCCGGACGCCCAGGCCCAGAGCCCCGAGAAGATCTTCGACTGGGCGTGGAAGAAGGAGATCCTGGAGCGCGCGGTGGAGCGGGCGCGCCAGTGGTTCGCAGAGGGAGGCCGCTCGGTCCAGTTCCGGGCCTTCGAGGAGTACGATCTCCTCCCCGGTCCCGGCGACCGCCCCACGTACGCCGCGGTGGCCGGCACGCTGGGGGTCTCCGAGAGCGACGTCCGCAACTACCTCTTCGCCGTGCGGGAGCGGATGCGGACGGAGATCCGCGCGGAGCTCGCCCACACGGTGACGGACCTCCGCCAGCTCGACGACGAGTGGGCGGATCTTTTCGGGGCCTGATTTTTCCTCAAACGGGCGCCGGGCGTTTCCGAACAGGTCCGGGGGGAATGCCGGGAGGAAGGGATGTCACAGGTGGAGCCCGGGGACTGGGTGAACCGGCTCTCCGACTCCATCCGCGACCATGAATCCACCCGCCGGCGCTTCCGGTCCCAGCCTCCACGCTACGAGGTCCGGGGCGAGCTCGGCCGGGGCGGCATGGGGGTCATCTACCGGGCCTGGGACTCCCAGCTCGGGCGCGAGGTGGCGCTCAAGGTGCTCTCGCTGGACGCGGCCGACTCCGCTGAGGCGCGCGAGCGCTTTCTGCGGGAGGCGCAGCTGGCGGCCCAGCTCTCGCACCCGAACATCGTCCCCGTCTACGACTCCGGGGAGCACGAAGGTCAGATCTTCCTGGCGATGCAGCTCATCGACGGGCCGACGCTCGACCGATCCAAGCTGCAGCTCAAGGACGCCCTGACGGCGATGCGCGACGCGGCGCGCGCGGTGCAGCACGCCCACGAGCACGGCATCATCCACCGGGACCTGAAGCCCTCGAACCTGATGATCGACCGTCAGGGGCGCGTCTTCGTGGCCGACTTCGGCCTAGCCCGGCGCTCCGACGGCGCCGCCGGGCTGACCCTCTCGGGCTGCATCATGGGGACGCCCGCCTACATGCCCCCAGAGCAGGCGCGCGGCCAGGCCGTCGACGCGCGTTCGGACGTCTATTCGCTGGGCGCCACGATGTACGAGGTGCTGAGCGGCAAGGCCCCCTTCTCCGGACCCAACGGCATGGAGGTGATGAAGGCGGTGCTGCTGGACGAGCCGCCCTTCCCGCGCCGGCACAACCCGGCGATCCCCAAGGACATCGAGGCGGTGATCGTGAAGGCGATGGCGAAGAGCCCCTCCGCCCGCTACGCGACGGCCGGCGAGCTGGCGGACGACCTCCAGCACTGGCTCAAGGGGGAGGCGGTGCGGGCTCCCATGCGCGGGACGCTCTACCGCTTCCGCAAGAAGGTACTGCGGCACCGCTGGCGGGTGCTGGCGGGCGCGGCGGCGGCCGCCTTCTTCTCCCTGGGCGTCTTCTTCCTGTGGTACCACCGGCGGTCGTACTACCACGACGTTTGCCAGCGGATCGAGACAGAGATCGGGGAGGAACGCTTCAGCAACGTGCCCCCCCTTCTCAAGGAACTTGAGCCGTACGACCCCGCGATGGCCGAGAAGCTGCGAAGAAAGCTCGCCGTGGAAGAGAAGGCAGCCCGGATGCTTACAGAGGGGGAGGCAAAGCTGACTGGGGGCGATCTCGCGGGGGCCGAGAACACCGCTGGCGTGCTCCGCGATCTTTCGGGCAAGCGCGCCGAACGGCTCGAGAGAAGAATCCAGAATGAACGCGAGATCAACGAGCTCGTCATCAGGTTCGGGGAAGCCGTGAAGCAGGAGGACCCCGCGGCGGCCCGGGTCGCATTCGATAAAATCCAGGTCCTCAACCCTTCGCGGTCCAAACTTATCGAGGGCACGTTGACCGCCTTGGAGAACAAGGCTCGGATGCAGAGAATCCAGGACAGGCTGGACCGCGACCCGTTCGCCTCAGTCGACGACGATATCTCCGCGCTCGATAAGGAGAGGGCCAAGACGGTGCGCCTTGACAGGTCCGGTCGCATCCGCGACGCGATCAACCAGCTCCGAATAGGGGGAAAATTCGACGATGCCGCCAGGCGACTCGTGGAATCAAAGAGTTGGTTAGATGAGGCGACTTTCGTCCAGCTTGTCCGGAGCCTTTTCGATGACCGTCTCCAACTCCTCGAAGTCGGGGCGAAGGACGTTGGGAACGTGGATTTCGAGGCCGGGTTCCGATTCGTCTCCGAGCCCATTTTCAAGGACCAGCTTGGTCGCGACCGGCGGACTGGAGAGATCGCTGAGAAACATGGCCTGTACTGCGCCCGTGGGAACCAGCCGAAAGACGCGATCCTCTGGCTGGGACACGCGGAGTCTCTCGGCATCAAGACTGCGGCACTCTACCAGGAACGCGGTCTGGTCTATGTCACCCACGGCGAATGGGACCTCGCCCGGGCCGACCTTGCGACGTTCCGGAAGCTGGCCCCGGAAGCCTCCGCGCCGACCCTTTACTCGCGACTGTTTCATCACGACGCGCAGGATCAGATGACAGGCCAGCAGTGGAACGAAGCTCTGAAGAACCTGAAGGAGGCCCTGGCGGCCGACAAGACGTTCGCCGCCGCCCACCACGACCTCGGAAGGGCCTTGGCCAAGCTTGGCAAACCCGTCGAAGAATCCCTGGAAGAGCTCCGCCTGGCGGCCGCCGCGGACCCCCTCCTCAAGCCGCACGCGGATTACTCGGCCCTCGTCCTGAAACAGGCCCTAGCCGCGGTCGCGCGCGCCTGGACGATGGATGATGCCGCCGCACGCGAGAAGGCTTGGAGGGATGCGGAGGAGTTCCTCTCCTTGGTGCTTGAGAAAGGGGAAATTGCCCGGGCCGACCTGCGCCTCGAGCGCGCCGGCCTGCGCCAGCGCCTCGGCCGCCTCGACGAAGCGCTTGAAGACGCCGGGAAGGCACCCAAGAGCGCAGAGAGCCTGCGCCTCCGCGCGCAGATC
>JAHFOZ010000451.1 GCA_023261405.1 Planctomycetota bacterium | reverse complement strand
GCGTGGTACGCCTCGTTCGACCCCAAGGACTTCGAGCGGCTGGCGAGCGCCCCGAAGGCCGAGGAGGTCGCGAAGTACTTCGAGCAGAACAAGGCCCGCTTCAAGGTGCCGGATAAGATCCAGCTCGCCTATCTCATGGCCGAGACGGACGTGATGAAGAAGACGGTGACCGAGCCTACGGACGCCGAGATCGAGCAGCACTACAAGGAGACGCGGGCGGAATACCTGATCCCCGAGTCCATGGAGCATCAGCACCCGCGCGGGGAACTGCACAACGAGAACGAGGCGAAGCCGGAGCCGAAATACAAGCCCCTCTCCGAGGTCCGCGACCAGGTGATCGACCGGAGGAAGACCGCGAAGGCGCAGGAGGCCGCGCGCAAAGCGATGGAGATCGTGAACGTCGACCTCGGGGAGGCCGTCAAGGACGGGAAGTACCCTCCCGAGATCCTTGAGTCCCTGCAGGCCAAGTACAAGGGGCAGGTCTCGCTGACGCTGGATCTCACGACCGGGCTGAGCCAGAAGCAGTTCGAGGACCTGGAAAAGGCGGTTGGAAAGAGCAGCAAGCTTGCCGAGTGGTCCTTCGAGGCCGCTCGCAAGGATGGGGACGTTTCGGATCTGATCACCACCGACAAGGGCGTGGCCGTCTTCAAGGTCCAGCGAAAGGTCGCCTCCTACCAGCCTGATCTCACGGGGCCGGTTCGCCGACAGATCGAGGAGGTCTTGGGCAAGGAGCAGGTCCGCAAGAGGACTTCGCAGGTGGCCAACAATGTCGTCGCCGACATCGGGAAGAGCGGGTTCGCCGCTGCGCGCCAGAAGTACCCGCTGGAGTGGAAATCGACGCGGTACTTCAAAGCCCAGGGCGGGGACGCCGGAGTCGAGGAAGCCGGCCTCGGCAGGGCGATCGCGAGCCAGGTGTCGCGGAAGCAGCTGCAGACCGGCAAGGCCGCCGTGTTGGCGGGCACCCTGACGAACGACCGGGAGAAGGCGGACTGGTCGTTCGTAGCCTATCTTGAGGACGTCGTTTCGCTGCCTCCGGACGACATCGAAAAGGAGTTCGCCTCCGTGCGTGAGGACAAGAACGAGGAAGCGCGGATCGCGGCGAAGCAGAAGCACACGACGCACGCCGTCGAGACGGCCGATATCCGGAAGGCCGACTGGCTGAAGAAGGAAGAGGAGAAATTCAAGAAACCCGAGCCGCCGAAGACGCCGCCGATGCGGCTGCAGCCGCCCGTTCCGAAATAGAGGGGTCCAGGGAGAGGTTCGCGCGTCCGTCCGCGGGAGCGCGTGGAGAGAGAGGGGAGATCATGTCCACCCGGCCGATCAATTCTTCGTGATTCCGTGAACTTCAGGCGCCTGTCCGTACCCGTTTGTTGACTTCCAAATTATTGAGAGGGGGAACCGATGAAAGCCTGGTGGATTGTTGGAGTCGTGGCAGCCCTGGCGCCCCGTGCGTCCGCGCAGGAGGCCAAGGGCAAGGGCGGCGAGCAGAAGGTGGTGTTCGAGCAGAAGGCTGCGGCGGTGGAAGCCGAGGTCACGGTCGAGCGGCTGAACGTCCGGATGTTCCCGAAGGCCGATCAGACCAGCATCATCACGTCGGTGCTGGGTCTGGGCGAGAAGGTGACCATCGTCGGGGAGCGCGAGGACTACTTCCAAATCCTTCCCCCGAAGGGCAGCCTGGCCTGGGTCTTCGGCAAGAACATCAGGAAGGAAGGCGCCGTGGGGACGGCCACGTCGAATGACGTGCCGGTCCGCATGGACAGCCGCGTGAACGCCGACACCCTCGCGGTCCTGAAAGAGGGCGAGACCGTGAAGATCGTGGGCGAGCACATGGGCTGGTTCAAGATCGAATCTCCGAACGCCGTGAAGTACTTCGTGGGCAAGAAGTACGTCCGCCCGGGGAAGGCCGTGGAGCCGGTGGCCAGGAAGGACGAGCCCCGGAAACCGGCGGCCGAGTCCGACGCCCAGGTGATCTCGAGCCTCAAGGTGGCGGAGACCCTCCTCGAGGAGCAGCGCAAGCTGGTGGACGCCCAGGAACTGGACAAGGTGAACCTGGGCCCCGTCGTCTCCGCCCTGGAGAACGCGCGCGACATGGCCCAGACGGCCGCGGTCAAGGGGGAGGCGCAGCGCCTGCTGGCCCATTATGACAAGGTCCATCGCGCCTGGACCGAGTACCGGCTGAAGAAAGCCGAGTCGGAGCGCGACCTGGCGGAGAAGATTCTTCGCGCCAAGGAAACCGAAGTGAAGCCGGTCAAGAAGTTCATCATGGAAGGATACGTCGACACCGTGGGCCTGATCTTCAACCGCCCCGGCACCCACAAGCTCGTGATGGGCGGAAAGATCGTCTGCTTCCTCCGCGGCAAGGACGGGGACGACAAGATGCCCGCCCGGTTGAACGACCAGTTCCAGAAGCTTGTCGGCGTCAACGGGACGCTCATCCAGAACCCGGAGGGCTGGGACGGCTTCTCGGTGGTGGTGGTCGAGGAAATCGGCCCCATCACAAAATAGCCGAGCGACTCCAGGCAGCTACAGCCGGCCCCGGATCATGTCCGGGGCCGGTTTTTTTATGCCGACCCCATCACGTTCATCCGGGCGGGCCGGGGGGTCTCGCTGAGAAGCGGGGGGGGGAGCAGGTCCCGGAGGAGAGGGCTGGCGCGCAGGGCCGCCTCGGCCGCCTCTTCCCCGGCGCGGATCACGTCCGCGGTGTTCCGGAAGTCGAAGATTCCATGCTCCGCGACGCGCGGCTGGACGAGCACGATCGGCGCCCGGTCGAAGAACTGGAGGTTGTGGCGCACGAGGGTGCGGGAGACGATCGATTCGGCCTGCTGGAGGATGGCCGCGAGGCCCCGCCGCTCGACGCCTTGAGGGAGGAGTTCCGCCGGCTCCAGGTAGATGGCGATGATGAGTTCGGCTTTGGTGTAGACGGCCACCTTCACGGGCAGCGTATCCACCACCCCGCCGTCGACGAAGTAGTACGAGCTGATCTTCTTGGGGGGATAGATGCCCGGGAGCGAGCAGGACGCCACCACGCAGTCGTGCAGCGGGATCTCCCGATAGCCCGGCATCCCCCAGATGACCTCCCGGCCGCTGTTGAGGTCGACGGAGGTGACGTAGAGCGGGAGCGGGAGGCGGTCGAAGCGGTCCTCCGGAAGCGCCCTCCGAATGAAATCATGCAGGGCCCTGCCCCGGTAGAGGCTGCGCGAACCTCCCCGGCGCCACAGGAGACCGAGCCAGTCGTAGTCGAGGATGTCCTTCTTGCGGATGCCCAGCCCGATCTCCTGGAGCTCATCCGGTCGCAGACCGCCGGCCGCCATGGCCGCGATGAAGGCGCCGACGCTGGTGCCGACGTACTCGTCCGGCGTGATGCCGTAACGCTCCAGGACCTTGAGCGCGCCGATGTGCGCCAGGCCCTTCATCCCCCCGCCCCCGAGCACCACCGAGACCCTGCGACCTTGGAACATGCATCCACTTCCTGTGCATTAGACGCCGGGGCGTCGGCTCTGTAACGACGTGCCCGCGGGTCTGTTCCTGAAATCCCGGGCCGCCCCTTGACGGGGAAGGGGCCGGGCCCTATCTTGGGGCCCGCCGTGAGACGAGGCCTGCCGCTGATTCTTGTCCTGGGGTCGTGCTCGTTGTACTCCCCCACTGCGGGCTCCATCGGGGAGAAGAGAGTTCCGGAAGCCCCCAATCAGACCGGCGCGTTCCGATCCCTGGTCGATGCGTACCTTGCCTGGCACTACGCCGTCCATCCGACGATCGCCACGCTGGACGGCATCCACGACCATGATGCCGTGCTCGGGGATTACTCCCGGGAGTCCATCCAGGGCCGGATCGACTCCATCCGGCGCTACCAGGGACGGCTCAACCGGATCGATCGCGGCTCCCTGGAGGATGCCGAGTATTATGACACCCTCGTGCTGGAGGCCCATTTCCGGGCCGCGCTCCTGGAACTCGAGACTCTGCGGGGGTGGAGCCGCGATCCGAATTTCTACCGGAACGTCATCACCAGCGGGCTCTACGGGCTCTCCGCCCTGGCGTTCGACACGGCCGACCGCCGGATGTCCCTCGCTTCCCGGCGCCTCGGTGAAGTGACCTCCCTCCTGGCCTCCGCGCGCGCCAATCTCGATGCCCCGCCGAAAGTGCTGGTCACGACGGCGATCGACGAGTTCAGGGGGACCGCGACCTTCATCGAGAAGGACCTCCCGGGTGCCTTCGAGGCCGTCAAGGACGCCGACACCCGGAAGGCGTTCGACGAGGCGCGGAAGGAGGCCGGGGCGGCCGTCCGGTCGTTCATCGAATGGCTTGAGAAGGACCTCCTCCC
>JAHFOZ010000450.1 GCA_023261405.1 Planctomycetota bacterium | reverse complement strand
CGGTCGTCGTGGCGTTCGTGGGCGAGGAACGGCCCCTCCGGCTCCGCTACACGGTGGATGAGGCCACCCGGCGCATCCGCGAGATCGGGAGCGAGGTCCGCAAGGACGTGGCGCTCGACATCGACTACGTGATCTTCACCGAGGTGGGCTCCCAGCGCCAGCGCGACAGCTACGAGCCGTTCAAGAAGGCCATCTTCCTGGAGATCCCCATCGCCGAGGCGGGGAAGAGCAAGGAGGATCCGGACCTTCCGGGCCTGTTCGAATTCCTCGGGGACTAGGAGACGATCATGGCCGATTTCATCACGAAGAAAGAGAACTTCCGGCGGCTCCTGATCATCATCTTCACGAGCGCCGCGGACGTGGCCGCCCTGGCGGTGGGCATCATCGCCTACAAGGGCGTCAACGACCTCACGAGCCCCGAGAAGAAGCCCAACATCAACACGGTGTACCGCGACCTGGAGACCGCCAAGGAGGACCTGGAGAAGCAGAAGTCCCTCTACTACGGCTATGCCAAGAACATCGGCTGGTTCAGCGACGGATCCAGCAGCGTGTCCTCCATGGGCACCCAGGCCATCGAACACGCGAGCCTGAGGACGTTCCTCGACCGGTGGGCGGACGAGCTGGCGAGGCTCGACGCCGCCAAGTACAAGTTCAAGAAGTGGGACGGCTCGGGCCAGGGCGACACGCTGACCCTCAAGGTCCTCTTCGAGAAGCTGCTCGAGAAGGAGAACGAATACAAGACCAAGATCGGCGACCTCACGTCGCAGATCGAGGCCGAGCGGACCAAGGAGAAGACCATCCGCACCGAGACGGATCAGGCCAACGCGGCCGCCCTGGCGGTCCTCGCGGGGCCGCCCGCCCCCGGCCAGCCTTCCGCCGGGCTCATCGGCGAGCTGATCAAGAACATGCGGGACCTGAACGGCCTCCAGAAGCAGCACGCCGAGGAACTCGCCACGCTGGACAAGGATTCGATCGACGCCCAGACCAAGGCCACCGAGACCAAGAACGAGAACGTCCGCAAGCGCGCCGCGGCCGAGGCGGTGAAGGCGGAGTACCGCCGGCGCATCTTCACCATCATGCACCATCGCGATGAGGCCCGCGAGCGGCGCGAGCCGGACGGCAAGATCCTCTCGCTCGAGCCGGGCCGCAAGCTCGCCTACATCAACCTGCTCCGGAAGGACCGCCTCTTCAAGGGCACCCGGTTCTACGCCTTCTCGCTCGAGAAGGGGGGCCAGAAGCTCGACAAGGGGGTCATCGAAGTGATCGAGGTCCGGGAGGACAACTCTTCGATCTGCGCCGTCATCTCCACGAAGTATCCCGAGTGGCCCCTCAAGGAGGGCGACCAGATCTACAACGAGCTCTACGAGGGCGGGCGGGCCCGCCACATTGCCTTCGCCGGCCGCTTCACCGGCCGCCTTTCCAACGAGGAGGCTGCCAACCTGATCCGGGAGTTCGGCGACTTCTTCCAGGACAAGGTGGACGAGAAGACCAACTATGTCGTCGTGGCCGAGGGCTACGAGGAGGACCCCAATTTCAAGGCCGCCCAGGAGTTCGGCATCAAGATCCTCCGCGAGAAGATCCTCTATGACTACCTGGGCGTGAAGCGCGAGTAGGCCTCTCCACCGTAATCCAGGGGCCCCCGTGACAACGCGGGGGCTTTTTTGTCTAATACCCCCCATGCCCGACGCCACCGCCGAGAAGCCCGCCGAGGCGAAGAAGGAAGCCGCGGACGAGGCTCGCATGACCTTCGGGGAGCACCTGGAGGAGCTGCGCTCGCGCCTCTTCAAGTCGCTGGCGGTCCTCCTTGTCACGATCGTGGTGGCCATGGTCTTCCACAAGGAGCTGGCCCAGGCGGTCGCGGCGCCCCACTTCGACGCGATGTCCCGGCTCAGAATCCCCACGGGCGAGCAGAAGTTCATCGCGGGGAGCTACGGCGCCTACATCATGCAGATGATGAAGGTCACGTTCATCGTCTCCCTGTTCGTGACCTCCCCGTGGATCGGATACCAGCTGTGGGCGTTCGTGAGCGCGGGGCTGTACAAGGACGAGAAGAAGTACGTCACCCGCTTCGCCCCCGCCTCCTTCCTCCTGTTCGTCGTCGGATGCGCCTTCGGGTACTTCGTACTCATCCCCTACTGCCTCTTCGGGCTCGCTTCCACCCAGCCCGCGGACGTGGTCTCGGCGACGTACACCTTCTCGGATTACCTGAGCCTCGTGATGATGCTCACCATCATCCTCGGCGGCGTCTTCCAGATGCCCCTCGTCATGGTCTTCTTCGCCAGGATCGGCCTCGTCCAGCCGTCCACCTACAACAAGTGGCGCCGCGCGGCCATCCTCGGCAATGTCATCTTCGCCGCCGTCGTCACCCCCGCGGACATCCTGACCATGATCATCGTCGCGATCCCCATGCTCCTCCTGTACGAGATCGGCGTGGTCGCCTCGTACATCGTCGTCCGCCCGGCGAAGAAGGCCCCCTAGCGGGGATTGCTCCATTGACGATTGAATCATTCTCGATCGTGGCGATTCCCCCCCAGCCCCCGGGGGGGGAGCCGGGGGGAGCGACCCGGGTGCAATCGTCGATGACCCCATCGGGCAAATCCGTGCGCCGTGCTGCACTCCCCGTCCCGATGACCCAGAACAGGAGCCTCCATGGCCGATAGGCCGATCGCCGGGCGCGTGGGCCTCGTGGGCGTCACCGGGGGCGGGAAGACCTCGCTCTTCTGCTCCCTCACGGGCACCGAATACGCCCGCGCCGTGGCCTCCACCGGCAAGGCCCAGGCCGCCGGCCTCCGCGTCCTGGACCCGCGCCTCGTTCGCATGCACCAGGTGGAGGGCTCCCACAAGAAACTCGTGACGCCCCTCCTGGAGATCGTGGACGCCCCCTCCGTGGCCCTGGAGGGTCCGGACAAGCAGGACAATCCCGGGAAGTTCGCGAGCGTCCGGGAATGCGACGGATTCCTCGCCGTCCTCCGGGCCTACGAGGGCGAGGACCCGAAGCGTCAGCTCGACGGGCTGCGCAGCGAACTCGTCCTCGCCGACATCGACGTCATGCAGAAGCGCATCGAGAAGCTGCGGGGGGACACGAAGAAGTCGCTCCCCAATCGCGAGGAGCTGCTCAAGGAACAGGCCGTCCTCGAGCCGCTCCTGGAGGCCGTGGCCAGCGGCGACGGGAAGGCCTTCGAGCGGCTCACCCCCGAGGACGAGAAGCGGCTCAAGGGCTTCCAGTTCTACTCCAAGAAGCCCCTCATCCCCCTGACGAACGTGGCGGAGACCGCGCTGGGGAAGCCGGCCGAGGGGATGGCCGTCGCGGTCAAGCTCGAGATGGAACTCCTGGGGATGGAGGAGGCCGAGCGCGCCTCCTTCATGAAGGACTACGGGCTCGCGTCCCTGGCGCTCGAGTCCCTCCCCGTGACCCTCTTCGGAGGGCTCGGGCTCCTCACGTTCGTCACCACGGGCGACAAGGACGTGACGGGCTGGCACCTGCGGAAGGGTTCCCCCGCCACCGAGGCCGCGGGACGCATCCACACGGACCTCCAGAAGGGATTCATCCACTGCGAGATCGTCTCCTTCGCCGAGTGGGGGAAGTGGAAGAACTACCACGAGGCGCGCGCGCGCGGGCCCAAGCGCGTGGAGGGGAAGTCCTACGTGATGCAGGACTTCGACATCATCGAGGTCAAGTCGAGCATGTGAGGGCTCGCATAGCCGAGAGCTTGCAGCCCCCAGCTCGCAGGCCGGGTACACGCTACGGGCTTCACGCTACAAGCTGTGCGCAAGAGATTGGAAAGCACGATCCTGCGCACTAAGGCGTTTGACAGCCGTCCTCTGCGTCCGTAGACTCCCGGTGTGCCCAAGGTTGCCCTCGCGTATTCCGGCAGCCTCGACACCACCCTCTGCGTCCACTACCTCCACCAGGTGAAGGGGCTCAAGGTCTTCACCTTCTCCGCCAACGTGGGGCAGCCGGAGTACCTCGAGCCCCTCGCGGAACGCGCCGTGGAACTCGGGGCCGCCGCCGCCCACCTGGCGGACCTTCGCGAGAAGTTCGCCGGGGAGTACATCCTCCCCTGCATCCGCGCCCACGCCCTCTACGAGCAGGGCTACTTCCTCTTCAGCGCCCTCTCCCGGCCCCTCATCGTCCGCGAGCTCATCGAGATCGCCCGCGACGAGGGCTGCGAGTACATCGCCCACGGGTCGCGCGGGATCGGCAACGACATGCTCCGCATCGAGAACTGCATCCGCGCCGTCGCCCCCGAGATGCGCGTCCTCACGCCCCTCGTCGAGCTCGGCCTCCGCAACCCGCACGACGACCTCGAGTACGCCCGGAA
>JAHFOZ010000449.1:1796-4324 GCA_023261405.1 Planctomycetota bacterium | reverse complement strand
CGATCTTCATGAACTCCGCCGGCTGCACGTTCACGGGGCCCACGGCGAACCACCCGCGCGCCCCCCGCGTGTACTTCGCCTTGAAGAGGAGCGCCGCCAGGGCCAGCAGGCCCACGACGTAGAGGAGGGGCGCGAGTCTCCGGTAAAGCTGGTAGTGGGGGATTGCCACGAGCGCCATGACCGCCAGCCCCACGCCCATGAACGTGAGTTGTTTCATGAAGATCGACCACGTGATCGACTCCCCGGCGAGCGTGGTCGGCGGCGCCGCGGTCCAGAGCGAAAGGAGCCCGAGCCCGGAGAGGAGCAGCACGCAGGCCAGGATCGTCTTGTTGAAGCGGGGGAGGGTCACTTCTGCTTCTCCCGTCCGCCCCGGAAGAGGATCTCGAGGATCCGCGCCGTCAGGGGAGCGGCGGCCTCGCCGCCGTGCCCGCCGTTCTGGACGAAGACGCAGACCACGAACTTCGGATCTTCGTAAGGGGCGTAGCCGGCGAACCACGCATGCGAGTCCACCCTGGACCCCGCCTGGGCCGAACTCGTCTTCCCCGCCGCCTTGAAGTCCTTGAGGCTCGTGGCGTGGGCCGTGCCGTGCGCGGAATGGACCACGTCCTGGAGCCCCTGCCGCACCTCCCGGACCGTCTCGGGGGAGAGGCCCAGGGATTTCGGTGCCGTCGCCGCGGAGCGGAGCAGGTGGGGCGTTACCCGGAAGCCCCCGTTGGCGATCGCGGCCATCATCACGGCCGCCTGGAGGGGCGTGACCATGAGTTCGTCCTGGCCGATGGCGAGCGAGAGGACCTGGTCCCGGTTGCGCGCCTGGAGGGGCAGGAGGCCGGCCACCTCGCCCGGCAGGTCAACCCCCGTGGGGGCCCCGTAGCCAAGCGCCAGGGCCCACTTCGCCAGCGTGGGGAGTTCGAGGCGCTGGCCCACCTCGTAGAAGTAGCAGTTGCAGGAGCGTTCCAGCGCGACGTGGAGGTTGATCTCGCCGTGCATCCCCTGGTGGCTGTTCCAGAGGTGGCAGGCAAAGAAGCGGGAGTTCTCGCGGAACCGTCCGCGGCAGGGGAGCAGCTCGGTCGCGCGGACGACCTTCTCCTCGAGGCCCGCGACCGACGTGACCACCTTGAAGATCGAGCCGAGCGCGAAGCGCTGCTGAAAGGCGCGGCTCTGGAGC
This sequence comes from Planctomycetota bacterium, assembly GCA_023261405.1. Taxonomy (GTDB): domain Bacteria; phylum Planctomycetota; class MHYJ01; order MHYJ01; family JACPRB01; genus JACQFK01. The sequence continues at coordinate 3,159 of JAHFOZ010000449.1, read as the reverse complement.
GGGCGGCCCTCGTCGTCCGTAAGGACCCGTGCCCTCCTCTGGGACGCTTCGCTCATGGCCTGGGCCAGGAAGTCGTTGGGATCGTATCGGCGGTTGGAGGCCATCGCGATCACGGCCCCGCTGCGGGGATCGAGCACCACGGCGGCCGAGTGGAGCGCGCCGGCGAGGACGTCCTCCACGGCGGCCTGGGTCTCGATGTCGATCGTGAGTTCCAGCCGCTGTCCGGGGACGACGGGCAGGAGCTCCGTCACCTTCCGGACGGAGGTCCCGGGCTGGCGTTCATGGATGGCCAGGCCGGCGCGGCCGCGGAGATCCTGTTGATACTGCTTCTCGATCCCGGCACGGGGAAGGAGTTCCTCCGTGAAGATGCCGCGCCGGTGGAGCCGCGCGATGCCATCCTCGCCGATGATCTCCTCGAAGCCTTCGGTGAAGTGTCCGGAGTCCCGGAGCGCCTCGAACTCAGGCCCTCCGGGCCGCCCCAGGTAGCCGAGGAGGTGGCAGCCCACCTGCTTGAACGGGTAGGAGCGTTTGAGGGATTCGCGGACCAGCGCGCCGGAGTAGATCTGCGGGGCGGTCTCGATGACGATCGCCGCGTCGAAGGGGATCCCGCGCCGGAGGAGGTAGGGGGTCCGCCGTTCGCGGAGGTAGAGCCGGTGCCATTCGGAGCGCGGGCGGCGCCGGATCTGCTTCGCGATCTTGTCGTAGATCTCCTCGACCGCCCGCTGGAATTCCTCGGCCGTCATCCCCGGGCCATCGTCCCCGGGCCGGGCCAGGAGTTCCGCCAGGGGCCCGGGATTTTTTTCATACTCCTCCAGGACCAGGTGACAGTCGAAGGCGCGCACGTCCTCGGCCAGCACGGCACCTCGGGAGTCGGTGATCGTCCCGCGCCGGGCCCGCAGGAGTTCCACGTTCTGGTGGCCCTGGGGGCCGGTGCCCACGAAGGTCTCCGGTTCCACGAGCTGCATCTGGACGAGGCGGGTCTCGAGTCCGAGGAAGGGAAGGAATAGTCCCGCCAGGAGGAGCATGACTCGGGATCGGTCCATGCTCAGCGCACCAGCCAGCGGGCCTGCATGAGGGTGATGAGGAGCAGGGGGGCGAGCGCGGCGGTGAGGACGCCGCTGAGGAGGGTCCTGGAGAGGACCTGCCCCCAGGGGACCCCGCCCGCCGTCATCGCGACGAAGAGGGCGCCGGCGACGGCGACCCCGCAGGCGGCGATGAAAGCGACGACGACCTGGGTGACCGGGCTTTCGCGGAAGAGGACCTGCCGCACCTGGAGGACCGCCCAGCCGGCGGCCAGGAAGAGGAGCGCGTGGAGCCCGAGAGGCCCCGCGCTCCCCAGGTCCTTGAAGAGGCCGATCATCCA
>JAHFOZ010000449.1:522-1786 GCA_023261405.1 Planctomycetota bacterium | reverse complement strand
GAGCCCCTGTTTCGAGTCGCGAGCGAAGAGGGCCGCGAAGCAGGCGAGGGCCAGGAGCGCCTCCGCGCGGGCGCCCTTCACCGAGCAGGCGTCGAGCAGCGTGGCCTCGAGGGCGAGCAGGACGCCCGCGAGGAGCGCCAGCTTGGAGAGGCTGTAGCGGTTCACTCGGCCTCCGTCGGTCCCGGAAGGAGGGCTACGGTTTCGAGGCCGCGGAAATTGAGTGCAGGCTCGACCTCCGCGCGGTCCATCCCGGTGCCGCCCGCGGACCCGCGGAGGACGCGCCCCAGGATCAGGCCTGCGGGGACGTTGTTAAGCGGGTCTTCGGTGGTGAGGACATACGATCCGGTCTCCATCGCGGTCTCGCCCAGGGTCCAGAGGAGTTGCCCCTTGTCTCCGGAGGCGCCCTTGTAGACCCCGGTATGGCGCTTCTCGAAGGAGACTCCGGCGGTGTAGACCCTGGGGGAGGAAACGGCGCGGGCGCTGAAGCCCGGGTCGGTGACCAGTTGCACCCGGCTGGCCCAGGGGGCGGTCTCGAGAATGCGCCCCACCAGCTGACTGTTATAGACGACCAGCATCCCCTTGCGGACGCCGGCCTGGGAGCCTTCCGTCACCAGCAGCGACCTCCGCCAGGGCGAGGTGTCGGAGGGCAGGAGGACGCCGGCAAGGATCACGCTTCGACCGGAGGCCTTGATCGAGGGGGGGAGGGCGCCCACCTGCGCGAGACCCGCCTCCAATTGCGCGATCTTGTTCGATTGCCGGACTACTTCGTCCTGGAGGAAGTCGACCTTCTTTTGAAGTTCCTGTTCGTGTCCCGCGGAGGCGCTCCCGCCGACGAGCCGTTCGGTCCCTCGGGCAAGGGACTGGAAGGGAGTGTAGACGCCCATGACCGTGAGGCGGACCTTCTGGGAAAGGGCGGACGGGAGGAGGAGCAGCGCGAGCGACAGCCCCACGAACGGAAGCGGAGACATCCTCCGCCGCTTGGGAGGCATGGATTCCCCCTCTCTGGTGGTTCGACGGCATCGATCCCCCGGGCTGCCCGCCTGCGGGACAACCCAGGCGATCAATGGGGACTCACCCCAGGTACTCCGGGGGGATGATAGCCCGGGGGGGCGATTTTGTAAAGGATGTTTTGTAATTTATGTTTTGGGGGCCGTTCGGGCTGTGCCTGCGGATCTCTCCGGTGTCCCGGGGTCATGGCCAAGAAGTGACGATGGGGGCCGAATCTGGATCGACGACAAGATCGTTCTGCGTGATACAATCCCCC
>JAHFOZ010000449.1:0-512 GCA_023261405.1 Planctomycetota bacterium | reverse complement strand
AACAGTCCATCTGCGATGTCCTGTCGATCTCCCTCCGAAAGGAGGGCTACGACGTCGTCGCCGAGACCAGCTCCCTCCGCGCGCTGGACCGGTTCTCGCGCGACCACTTCGACGTGGTGATCACCGACATCAAGATGCCCGGCATGGACGGGATCGACCTCCTGCGCGAGCTCAAGAAGAGCCGGGCCGAGACGGTCGTCATCGTGATGACGGCGTATTCCACCTGGGACCGCGCGGTGGAGGCCATGCGGCTCGGGGCCTACGACTACATCAAGAAGCCGTTCGACACGCAGGTGGACATCAAGGGCACGATCGCGCGCGCCCTGCAGTCGAAGGACACCCAGGTGGAGTTCGCCCGGAACTTCGACGCCGTCCTCCAGCGCCTGGGCATGGTGGTCGGGTATTCCAAGTCCATGCGCGCGGTGCGGGACATGATCCTCCGCGCGGCGCCCACCGATTCCACGGTCATCATCCAGGGGGAGAGCGGCGTGGGGAAGGAACTCATCGCGCGC
>JAHFOZ010000448.1 GCA_023261405.1 Planctomycetota bacterium | reverse complement strand
TCCTCGCGCAGCTGGATGTTGTCGCGCCACCAGAGGTTCTTGACGTTGCGCTTAAGCTCCACCCCGAGCGGCCCGTAGTCCCACGCGGCGCGGAGGCCCCCGTAGATCTCGCTGGACTGGAAGACGAACCCGCGTCGCTTGCAGAGCGAGACGATCGTGTCGAGGTCAACCATAGGGGCCATAGGATATCGAAAGGAGGCCTGGATGGCCAGCGGGATGCGAGGGGACGGAGCGGACCCCTGCGTCAAGCCGTATCATACGGGCATGGGGCGTCGAGCGGCCGTCCTGGCGCTGGCGGCCGTCCTGCTGGGGACGGCGGCGAACGCCTTGCATCCGCGGGGGCTGTCCTGGAGCCGGCCGCTGGGCGCCGGACTGCGCGCCAGGGCCGCCGAGGCCGGCATCGTCCCCGTCGACCTCGAAGTCGTCAGGAAGCTCCTGAGAACGCCGGGCGTGGTCTTCCTGGACTCCCGGCCGTCCGAGGAATTCGAGATCGGGGCCCTGCCGGGGGCCCGTTCCCTGCCCTGGAATCGGATCGAGGAAGGCGGGTCGCCTCCGGGGCCCCCGGCGCCCTCTCCCATCGTCGTCTACTGCGCCAACGAGTGGTGCGAATCCTCGCTTGAGCTTGGCAGGTGGTTGAAATCCAAAGGGCACCGCGATGTCGCCCTTTTCGTCGACGGCTACGAAGCCTGGTGGAACGCGGGGGGCTCCGATGTCCGATAGCGCCCCCCGGAAAGCCGCCCGGCGCGCGCCGGAAGTCGTGGTGGCGCTGGTTTTCCTGGCGGCGGGGGGACTGAAGATCTGGGACCCGGGGGCCTTCGCCCTGGCGGTCGCACGGCTTCAGGTCGTGCCGCGCGGGTGGATCGGCCCGACCGCCATCCTGATGCCGTGGATCGAAGTGACGGCGGCGGCGGCCCTGCTGACGTCCTCGGCGTGGCGGCCCGCCGGCCGGACGATCGTGGCCGGCCTGCTGGCGGCTTTCACGGCGGTCCTGGCGGTCGCCTTCCTCAGAGGCAACGCCGGCTCCTGCGGATGTTTCGGCGCCGACGGCGGCTTCTGGAGCCGTCTCGACGTCGGCCTGGTCCGCAACCTCCTGCTCGGCGGCCTTCTCGCCCTTAGTTTCCGTCGATCAGGACCCGCTTCGACGGCTTCAGCGACGCCTCGTTGAGGCGGTCGAGGGACCAGAGCAGGCCGCGCGTGACGAGGTCAAGGTACTTCGGGTCCGCCACGGTGGTCGTGTTGTGGCCGAGCGTGGTGCCGAACACGCGGGTCTTCCCGGCGTAGGTGTTGGTCCAGGCGACGACGCAGTCGACGACCTTCTCCGTCCCGTCCTTCTTCTTCTCGATCTGCTTCCCGCGGGCGAGCGGCTTGGCGGTCTCGAGCACGGCGCCCGTGATGTTGTTGTAGAGCTCCTCGTTGACGGTGGTCCAGTCCTCGAGGCCCTTGGTGATCGGGCTCTCCTTGTCGATGAACGTGACCGCGATGGGCAGCTGCGCGCCGTGGCCGTTGGTGTGCAGTCCCGTGAAGTCGAACCAGGCGGTCTTCTTGGGATAGCCTTCGCCGCGGAACGAGTGCATCGCGCAGTGCAGGAACACGGCCGGCAGGCCCTCCTTGTGCGGCTTGAGAACGTTCTCGACGACGGCCGTGTCCTTGACGTCCGTCGTGCACTCGTCGTGCACGATGACGTCGAAGCCCTTGGCCCAGTCCGCCTTCTCGTAGACCGGGTTGAGCTTCTTGGTCCCCTTGTCCGGCTCGTAGGCGATTCTCCACTGGACGTTCGCTCGCGCCGAGACGCCCTTCGTGATGACGTCCTTCTGCTTCTCGTAATCGTGGCAGCAGCCGCCCAGCACCAGCAGGGCTTTGATGGGGTTGTCCTCCTGGGCGGCGACCGAGAGGACGGCGGCGAGGACGATCGAGGTCATGGAAAGCTCCTAACGATCCTTCTTATACGCTCTGCATGCCGAAAGGGGGCAGGAATGGCCGCCGGGCGCTACTTCATCCCCTTGAGCCGCTCCAGGCCTTTCTTCGCGCCGTCGTGGGCGGGGTCCAGGGAGAGGGCGTCCTTGAACTGGCGCTCGGCGTCTTTCTTCCGGTTGAGCTTCTCGAAGGCGATGCCGAGGTTGTAGTGCGCGGGGAGGCTCTCGGGGTCCGTCTGCACGGCCTTCTCCAGCGTTTCCCGGGCGGGCTCGGCAAGGTCCTTGGCGAGATAGGCGACGCCCAGGTTCGTGAGCGTGGGCTCGGAAGCGGGCTCCAGTTCGGTCGACTTCTTGAGCGAGACGATGGCGAGGTCGTACTTGGACTGCCGGAGGTGGCAGGCGCCGAGGTTGTAGTGGCTCCCGGCGTCCTCGGGATCGATCTCGATCGCCCGGCCGTACGCGACCTCCGCGTCGGGCCACCGGTTCAGCCGCATGTGGACCGCGCCGATATTGGCGTGGATGTCCGGGAACTGGGGGAGGAGCTTCGCCGCCTCCTCGAATCCCGCCAGGGCCTCCGCCATCTTCCCCTCCTGGAAGGCCGTGGCCCCGCGGTTGTACGCCTCGAGGAACTTCTCGCGCTCCGCCTTGTCGGCCTTTGGGGCTGGATAGATGCGCAGGGACTTCATGGAGGCGTCGAGCGAGCTGTAGTACTTGTCGAACCACGCGGCCGTGCAGTTGAAGCTGAGGATGTACTTCCGGTCGTCCTGCATCGTGAACGTGTAGAGCGCCTGCTGGGTGATGGCGGGCTCGCCCTCTTTGAAGACCGCGCAGAACTGGTAGCCCCGGCGCCCGCGCGCTTCCCAGGCCTCCTCGAAGAGGAACTGGACGTCCTTGAACGCCTTCCGGAAGGCGTCCTTGTACGTCACGACCGTCTCGTGCAGCTCCTTCTTGCTCACCTCGATGCGCAGGTCCATGCGCGGGATGTAGAACTGGTCCTTGGGCCCGTAGAAGCTGGCGTCGGAGGAACCCTGCTGCTTGCCGCGCGCCCACTTGGGCGGGAGCGTGATCTTGAAGGCCTGGAACGGGTGGGAGTAGGGGCTCCCGAGCTTCGGGGGCGTCTTCTTCGGAAGGAGCGCCGCCGGGGGATTGAACTCCTTCTTCTCGACCCGCGCCACCTCCTCCTTCTCGATCTTGATCGTCCCGCCCGTGGCCGTCTCGATCTTGTACTTCGTGCCTTCTTCGGTGACCCTGCCCTCGATCTTGCCGCCGTTCTTGAGATGGACGATGTCCGCCGAGACGAGGCCGGCGAGGAGCAGGAAGGCCGCGATAGTCCGCATCAGGGGTCCCGTATCTTGGACGCCATTGTACCCGCCGTCCGTTTGCAAGCGCCTACTTTCCGCAGGGGCAGGGTCCGGGGACCGCGACGGGCGGGGCCGCCAGGCGCCAGACGAAACGGAGCTGCGGAGGGAGATGGGGCACGTCGTAGTTCCGGACGAGCATCGTGGCCGCCTCGAGCACGGGGACCGGCGAGGCGGTCGAGGGCCGTTCCGGGATGTCCCGTTCGGAGACCGCGAGTTCGTAGTCGAGCGAGACCTCCAGAACCGAGGGGCTGCAGTCGTGGCGCGTCACGGCCCCGTGAGAGGGCGGGCCCAGGCGCGCGCGGACCTTCCAGCTCCCCTGGACCGGACCTGCCGCGGGGTCCAACAGGGTCGCGGCGAGGAAGCTCGCATCCGTGTAGTAGTACCGGTCGTCCCCCGCCCAGAACAGCTTGTACCAGCCGTCGTGATCCACCACCCACATCGTCCGCCGCGCGTCGATCACCTGGATCGGGTGCGTGCACTCGCCGCAGGCGGGGCAGGCGTGGATGAACTCGGGGGGGAGGATGCGCCGGAGGAGCGGGTCGTCCAGGGGCACCCCGGCGTCGCGTGGCTCGATGGGGGAGCCGTTCTCGAAGTGATCCTGCTCCCGGAGGCTGAGGAGCGTCGCGAGGAGGAGGAACGCGAGGAGCGCCGGGCAGCACCACCGGAGGGCGCGCACCGGGCTATCCGCCGGTCCTGAACTTCTTGAAGCGCTCGACGTCCGCCGCCGTGACCGAGGGGCGGAGCTTCGCGAGGACGCGCTCGAAGTCCTTGAGCTCGATGGGCCGCTCGTCCGAGGTCTCGACCGATTCGAGGAAGGTCTGCTCGGAAACCTTCCGGCAGAGATACGCGAGGTCGGCGCCGCTGTAGCCCTCGAGGCGGCGGGCCAGGGGCTCGAGGTCCACCGAGGGGCCGAGCGGCATGTCCTTGAGGTTGAGCTCCAGGACCTTCCGCCGCGCGGCGGGGTCGGGCAGGCCCACGTAGACCTTCTCGTCCAGCCTCCCGGGCCGGAGCATGGCGGTGTCGATGCTCCAGGGCTCGTTGGTGGCGCCCATG